>NZ_WHOV01000223.1:0-10103 GCF_009765395.1 Pseudomonas sp. BAV 4579
TCTGGTCGGCCACCTTGGTGATGGTGGTCAGCACCTTGTTGATGTGGCTGGATTTCTCCGACAGGGCAGCGAGCTTGGCGTTGATCGAATCGGTCGCCGCAACCATGCGTTGCATGGTGCCGTCCATGCTCGCCAGGCTGCTGCGCGCCTGCTCCGCGCCCTCGGTGGTCTCGTCCGCCACCTGCACGGCTTCTTCCATGGTGCGTACCAGGGCATTGGCGTTGGCGGCGATCTCGCGCGTGGTGCTCAGCACCTCCACGCTGGTCTGCGCCTGCTCGATGCTGGTGGCCTCCTGCTGGCGTGAAGAGGCGGCGATCTCGGTGGTGGAAGAGGTCACCTGGATGCCGGCGCGCTGCACCTTGACGAGCATGCCACGCAGGTCGTCGATCATCTTGCTCAGGCCGCGGGCCAGCTGGCCGATGGCGTCGTCGCCGCTGACCGCGGTGCGCCCGGTGAGGTCACCGGCGGCCGCCTTGTTGACCAGCCCGAGCAGGTCGTCGACATCGGCGCGCAGGCGCTGCATCAGCGCCTGTTCGCGGGCGTGGTCATCCTGTATCTGCTGCGCCATCTGATTGAAGGCCAGACCAACCTGGGCGAGTTCGTCACGGCCCTGGACCGCCACCCGCGCGCTGCTGTCGCCCGCGGAAATGCGTGCCACGGTATCGGTCAGTCGGCGCACCGAGCGCAGCAGGTTGTGGGACAGCAGCCAGGCGATGAGGGCGGCCAGCAGCACGCAGAGGGCGCCGCCAGCGACCAGGGTCCAGGTCAGCTGGTCGCGCACCTGCTCGGTATGGTCCGCCCGTTGCGCGTACAGGCGGCGCTCTTCAACGGCGATGGTCTGGATCTGCTGACGCATGGCCGCGACCTGATTGGTCAGGGTGGCGATCAGGGGCTCGTTGGCCAGTTGCACCGCTGACAGATTGCCGGTGTCGCGCAGGCGCAGCAGGGGTTCGAAGGTCTGTTGGCGCCAGTTGTCGAGGTCCGCGGTGAGGCGGGCGAAGCGCTGCTGCTGCTCAGCATTGTCCTGGGTCAGCTGCTGCGGCACGCGCACGGCTGCGGCCAGAGGCGACAGCGCCTGGCGCGCAACGTCGGCATCCGCAGTGGAGCCGGAATACCAGTAGTTGCGCAACTTGGCCCGGGTCTCGAGCAGATTGTTGTCCAGCGTGGTGACCGACAGCAGCACCTGGGCGGTGTGCCTGTCCCAGCGATTGGCGTCCACCAGGCTCTGCAACGCGGCATAGGTCAGCCAGAGCAGCAGGACCACGAGGGCGATGATGGCGGCAAAGCCGGCGAAGAGTTTGTTCTGGATGCGAATGTTGTTGAGCATGGGCACCGGCGCAGACGGACAGAGGCGGAAGGAGTGAGCCCTGGGGAGCACTCGGGTTGTCCGATAAAAGTAGCACGGTCATGCATTTGTGTGAGTTGCAACGCACTTCAGGGGCCAGTGGCCAGCAGTGCCAGGATAGGGAAAGAGTGCATATCGAGACGGCAGCCCGCCAGCTGTCGGGGTGAGCGGAAGGCTGCCGGGCGGGGCACGTGAGTCAGGTGGCCTCGACGTCGTTCGCCGCTTCGGGTCGGCGAGTGCCATGGCTGTTCTGACCACCCTTGCGCCCGGCTTCGGAAGCCCGGGTCGGATTGTTGGCGAAATTGCCGCCGCTAGCACGACCGCCCTTGCGACCCGCCTCGGCGGCGCGATCGCGATTGTTAGCGAAGTTGCCTGGATTGCTGCTCTTGTTGGCCATAAGAACTTCTCCCACTTTCAATTATTGAAGAATCGAACACTGCGCTCTTCAAAGGCTAGGCGTTTCGGTTATTGAGAGTAGGGGTGTGGAGGGCGAGTTCGAGCGAGGTGATAAAGGGGTATTTTGTTATACAACGTGCAAGTTGAATACAGACTTTTATTTAACGATAGCCTGACTAGAGCCGTCAGGCCGCAGGTTGTATAGGGGCTGTAGAAGAATCGGTGAGCAGAGCGACAGCATTCGAGCAGGCTGTCTGTCATAGGCTGAAATGTCTTGATGCATCTGGCTGGAGCGGCCATTTAGGTTTGACTCTGCCGCCGTCTTGCCTCAGACGCCTTCGGCGAGAGCTTGTTCTTTGTTCACAGGTAAATTTATCGCCGATTCAATGGCACCGTTGCTCGCTGATGTTACCGGGTAGCGCTGTTCGCCTGACGATAAAAGGGGACGAACAGCCTAGCTAGAGCGCTTCATCAAGAACTCAAGTCGATCGATCAGGTTGCTGGATAATCGGTAATATAAGTTCTTCCGATAAAGTTTAATGCGATAGGAAGTTTGTCAACAAGTCCAATAAGGCGGGTCTTGCAAAAAAGCCCTTTCCAAAATTTCCCGAATGTGAGAAAAAATCCCAAAATCGGGAGGTAGCCATGCTTGATCAACGTCTTGCCGTTCGGCTGAAGGCCCTGCGCCTGGAGCACGAGCTGTCACTGGAGCAGTTGGCCACCCTGAGCGGGGTCAGTCGCGCGACGCTGTCCCGGCTGGAAAATGCCGAGGTCAGTCCGACCACGGCGGTTCTCGGGCAGCTCTGTTCGGCCTACGGCCTGACCCTGACGCGCCTGCTGCATAGCGTGGAAAGCGCCTATCCGGCACAGGTCGAGCGCCAGGCGCAGCAGATCTGGAGCGATCCCGAGCAGGCCTTCACCCGCCGCTCGGTCTCGCCGCCGGCCCAGGCCCTGGCGGGTGACGTCATCGAGAGCCAGCTGGGGCCGGGCGTGGACATCCGCTATCAGGCATCGCCTCGGCCAGGCCTCGAACACCATCTGCTCCTGCTCGAAGGCGAGTTGCAGCTGTGGATCGAAGAGCAGCCCTATCGGCTGAGCGTCGGCGACTGCCTGCGCTATCGCCTCTGGGGTAGCAGTCGCTTCCTGAGCGGCCCGGCGGGCGCCCGTTATCTCCTGTTCATGATCTGAGGTGTGTCCATGAGTGCTTCCCTGCGTATCGAACAGCTCGACGCCGCCGCCTTCACGAGGCATCTGAATGACTTCCAGCAATTATTGGCCGCCTGTGTCGAGCAGGGCGCCAGCATCGGCTTCATCCTGCCGCTGGCCGACGTGGTGAATCGGCGCTTCTGGACCGAAGCCGTGGCCCCGGGCCTGACCCGGGGCACCCGGCTCTTGTTCGCCGCGCTGCAGGACGGCCGGGTGGTCGGCAGCGTGCAACTGGTGCTGGATACCCCGGCCAATCAGCCGCACCGCGCAGACGTGGTCAAGTTGCTGGTGCATCCGGACTGCCGTCGCCAGGGCCTGGCGCGTCGGCTGATGCAGGCGGTGGAAGCGGCCGCCCAGACCCAGGGGCGGGAATTGCTGACCCTGGACACCCGCAGCGACGACCATGCCGAGCCGCTCTATCTGTCCCTCGGCTATCAGGTGGTCGGCAGGATTCCCGGCTATGCCCTGGATGCCCGCCAACCCGAACGCCGTGACAGCACCACCCTGATGTACAAGACGCTGACAGCCGCGCCCGTTAAGCTGGGCGCCTTCAGTTAAGGACGTCTACCCGCCATGCCGCCTCGCTCCGCTCCCGAACTCTGGCAACTCCTGTGCGCCCAGGCCGAGGCCGGGCGCCGCGACGCCCCGGCCCTGGCCGAGGGGCTGACGCGAGCGCTGCTGCAGCCGGTCGATCTGGCCGCCGCCCTGGTCCGGCGCTGCGCCGAGGCCCTGGCGGAGGATCCAGGGCAGGCCGAGGCACTCGCCGAACGCTTCGCCGCCCTGCACGCCGAGTGGCCGGCGCTGACCCTGGCGGCCTGCGCGGACCTGGAAGCGGTGCTGGCACGGGATCCGGCCTATGCCAGCCTGCTGGAGATCTTTCTGTTCTCCAAGGGCTTCCTGGCGCTGCATACCCAGCGCCTGAGCCATGCCCTCTGGCACAACGGCGAGCGGCTGCTGGCCCTGCACCTGCAGGCGCGCTGCAACCGGCTGCTGGCCATCGACATCCATCCCGCGGCGCGGCTGGGGCGCGGCCTCATGCTCGACCACGGGACCGGCATCGTCATCGGCGAAACCGCGGTGGTGGAAGACGACGTCTCCATCCTGCAGCAGGTGACCCTGGGCGGTACCGGCAAGGAACAGGGCGATCGCCACCCCAAGGTGCGTCGCGGGGTGATGATCGGCGCCGGGGTCAAGATCCTCGGCAATCTGGAAATTGGCGAAGGGGCCAAGATCGGCGCCAACAGCGTGGTCCTGCACCCGGTGGCGCCCCACACCACGGTGGTGGGCATTCCCGCCCGCCCGGTGGGCCGTCCGCGCGATGCCCATCCGGCCGAAAGCATGGATCAGTCCTTCGACGACTAAGCCAGAAAGACCTCGGCCTTGGGATAGCGCTCGCTGTTCAGCGCGCTCGCCTGCAGGCCTTCGGCCTGCGCCAGGCTGCGCACCAGCTCGCGATTGAAGGCACTGTTGCCCGGATCCGCCAGGTAGTCGGCCAGCGCCAGCCAGCGGGCGTCCTCGATTTCATCCGGATCCTGGATGGCGATGTCGGCACTCAGGGGATCGAGGCGGCAGACCACATAGAGATTGGATTTGCCGAAGCGGTAGGGGTGGGTGGTCACCATGCCGACCACGCTGCGAAAGGCGCTGCGGATGCCGGTTTCCTCCCAGACCTCGCGCACCACCGCCGGCGCCAGGTCTTCACCCAGCTCGACATGGCCGCCCGGCAGCTTGTAGCCCTGGCTGCCGCGCTCGCGGATCGCCAGCAGTTCACCGCGGGCGTTGAGCACCAGGCCGCCCACGCCCAGGCTGTGGGTCGGGACGAAGGGGGCGAAGGCCGTGGCGGTGCCCCGCCAGACCAGGGTCAGCTCCTGCTCCAGGCAGTTGTGAAAGACGAAACCGGCGCGGGTGGCCACGCCGACCAGCTCGCCAAGGGCCAGCGGCAGGGTCAGCCAGATCAGGTAGCGTCCGTCGCGGCGGGCGCTGTCAAGCAACTCGGCCAGCGCCGGGGCGAAGGCCTCGCGGGTGGACGGCAGCGAGGCAGCGTCGATGATCAGGCCGTTGAAGGCGTCTTGACGGTATTCCACAGCTGTTACTCCGCAGGCCGTGGCTGGATGGGCGAGGAGGGCACGATACCGGCTTCGCTGGGCAGCAGCAGACTGGCACGCGGATTGGCGATCTCGATGCCGCGTTCGCGGAATCGTTCGAGGATGCGGCGGTTGAGTTCGCGCTGCACGCCCCAGCGGCCTTTGTCGAGACATCTCATCTGCCCGGCGATGGTCACCATGGAACCGTCGACGGCGTCCACGCCCCAGATCTCCAGATCGGCGAGGATCAGCTCCTTGAAGGCCTCGTCGGCGCGCATACCGGCGCCGATGTCCTTGAGTTCGGCGATGACGCGCTCGATGTCTTCGGCGTAGCCCACGCTGATGCGCAGGGCGGCGTTGCCCAGCCCACGGTTGATGTTGTTGACCGCCGACACCGAGCTGAAGGGCACGATGTGCAGGGAGCCGTCACCGGCGCGCAGGCGCACGGTGCGGATCGACAGGTACTCCACGGTGCCCGAGACCCCGGCCACGGTGACCCAGTCGCCCACCTGCATGGCGTTTTCCAGCAACAGGAAGATACCGGTGATGAAGTCCTGCACCAGCTTCTGCGAGCCGAAGCCCAGGGCCACGCCGATGATGCTGGCGCTGGCCAGCAGCGGCGTGGTGTTGATCCCCAGTTCGCTCAGGGCGGTCAGACCGACGATCAGCGCGACCAGGATGAACAGCCCGGTGCGCAGCATGGGCAGCAGGGTGCGCAGCCGGGCGGCGCGCACCGTATCGCCGCGTTCGTTCCAGCTGCTCAGTCGACGATTCACCGCGGCGTTGGCGCCTTCCCAGACCACCACGGCGATGATGGAGGCGATCAGGATGGTGAGAAAGGCGGACAGCAGGCTACGGCCGATGCTGCCGTCGTCGAACCAGTCCAGCACGTCCCAGCCCCAGGACTGGAACAGGGCCAGGGCGGTGACCAGGGTGACGATCACGCCCACCAGCCAGCGCGCCAGCGGATAGTAGCGCTGCAGGTGCAGGTCGGTAGCGCTGTCGTCTTCGGTGGTTGCGGGCTGGAACAAGCGACCCAGCAGACCGAGCAGGAACACCGCCGCCAGGCGCCCGAGGATGACGATGCCGGCGGACAGCGCGACGAAATTCATCAGCCGCGGCAGCCCGTTCTCGATGTCCAGGGCCCACATGGTCCAGCCACCCATGACGAACACGGCGGCGAATACGGCCCAGACCTGACCCAGCCAGGCGCGCAGCACGGTCAGGGCACCGCTGCCATCCTGGCGTCCGGCGATCCGCGCGGCCACCGGACGGCGGACATGGAAGATCAGCCCCACCACCAGCAGGTGGGCCAGCAGCGAGACCAGCTTGACGATGGCTTCGCGGCCCTCTTCGTTGGCGCCGAGGATATCCGCGGCCTGGGCCAGCGCCAGGCCGAAGGTGATCAGCGCCACGAAGGCATGGAGCCAGCGCAGCAGGGTACCGGCGAGCGCCGCCTTGACCTTGAGCAGGCGGATGCCGTGGGCGGCGGGATCGATCAGCAGGTGGATAACGATCAGCGCCAGGCGGGTGGTGAGATAGGCACCGAGAAAGCCACCGACCAACTCACGCTGGTTGGCGTCCGATCCCACCAGGTAGTGGATCAGCAGCGCCGCCATGGCCCAGAAGGCCAGCAGCGGCAGCAGTTCCAGCAACAGCAGCCCCAGGGCGAAGGGCAGGTGCCGCAGGGTGGTCCAGTGCTCCTCGGCACTGGCCCGGGCGGGTCTGGCGGGAGCCGGGTCGGCCGGGGCGGACTCGGGCGCTGGCGTGACGGGCGCGGCGCTGTCGGACGGGGCGATGGGCACCTCTTCGAGTTGTTCCACCCCGTCGCGCTGAGTCTTGACGAGGGCCACCGCGGGTTCGGCCGGACGGGTGGCAGCCTCCTCCGCAGGGGGCGCCGAGGCGTCAGGCGGCAGCTGCTGGGCCGCCTGCTGCTGGGCCTGGCGGCGGGCCCGGCTATCAGCGTGATCGGCCTGGCGCTGCAGCCGTTGCCGGGGGCGCTGGAGTGCGTGACGGATCAGCCATTCGACGAGCAGGCCGGCAGCGAAGAGGGTGGCCAGGGTGAGCAGGGCCTGCAATAGGGCGCGGCGACCCGCTGCGGAGGTGAAGCTGGCGCGCGACCAGTCCGGCAGGGTGCGTACCGCGCGCTGCACCTGGTTCAGTTCGCTGCCCAGGTTGTCGGCCCAGCGGCCGACGCGACTGAGCGTCTGGGCAATAAGGCCATTGGCTTCCAGGGGCACCAGCGTCTTTTCTTCGCCGGCCGCCGGGGTGGCGACCGTGGCCGGCGCAGCAGCGGCTGCCGTACTCGCTGGCGCCGCCTTCGCTGCAGTCGCGCTCGCCGGCTGGCTGGCGATGGCCTGCAGGGTCAGGATCAGTTCCTGGCGCCGCTGCGGATCCTGTAGCAGGGCCGCGACCTGGCGCGCCTGCTGGGGATCGAGACCGGTCGGGGCCGGGGCAGGAGTTTCGGCGGCGCGCAGGGGCAACGCCAGGCACAGCAGCAACAGGGCGAGCAGGAGGTTCGGCATGGGGCGACAGTGGTCCTGATGAAGGATCAGCCAGTTAGGACCCGTGATCCTCGCCTATGCTCCCTTCAGTTCGCCACTCCCTGCCGCTGGAGCCGCCGCCAGTCACCGGGCGTCTGCTCGGTCCAGCGCTTGAAGGCGCGCTGGAAGGCGGCGGGGGAGGCGAAGCCGAGCAGATAGGCGATCTCGCCGAAACTGGCCTCGGTATCGCGGATATAGGCCAGGGCCAGGTCGCGGCGGGTCAGGTTGAGCAGGGTGCGGTACTGGGTGCCTTCCTCTGCCAGCTTGCGCCGGAGCGTCCAGGACGGCAGGCGCAGCCGGCTGGCGATCTGCTCCAGGGTCGGCTCGCCGTGCCGCAGCAAGGGTCCCATGACCTCGACCACCCGCTCGGTGAGGCCGCGGGTGCGGGTCAGGCGGCGGTGTTCGGCCTCGCTCAGGGCCAGCAGCTGGCGCCAGGTGGCCGGACAATGCTCGGGCCCGGGCAGGGCCAGGGTCGCGGCATCGAGCAGCAGCGCATTCTCGGCGGTACCGAATTCCACCGGACAGCCAAAGGCGGCCTCGTAGGGCGCCAGGTCCGCCGGTGCGGGGTATTCGATGAGCACGCGACGCGGTTGCAGCGAGTGTCCCGCGACCGCGCTCAGCAGCGCCAACCAGGCGCTGAGCACCACGTCCACTACAAAGCGGTTGTAGCCGTTGTAGGGGCTGATGCTATAGAAGTGCAGCCAGGCGTCGCGGCCCTGGGCGGCATAGCGCGACTGGCCCCGGTAGTTGCGGCCATAGAGCGGTTCCAGTTCGAGCAGCGTCTCGGCGGCGTGGCGCACGTCCGGTGCCTGGCCCACGGTAATGCCGGCGAGACCGAGAAAGGCCGGCCGCATCGCCCGGCCCATGGCCAGGCCCAGCGCCGAATCGCCAGTCAGTTCCAGGGCCGCATGGCCCAGGCGCATGTAGTGGGGGATCGACAGCCGTCCGCCAGGTTCGGCCAGCCGCGCCGCAGTCAGGCCGAAGCGTGCCAGCAGGCCGGCGGTATCGGCACCCCGCTGGGCGACGGCCGCCGCCAGCGCCAGCACGAAGCCGGTGGAGAGATCGCCCAGGCGCAGCGCCGGCGCGCTCATAGCCGCAGATTGATCAGCTTGCTGCCGGCCCGGGCAGGATCGGTGGCGGCTTCGGCGTCCGGGGTGAAGGCCCGGCTACCGCCGCCGGCCTGCCATTCCCAGAGCCGTCCGCGCAACTGCACTTCCAGGGCGGCGCGAATGCCGGCGGCGCGCAGACGCTGCACATCGAAGGGCGCCGGTGCCGGGGTGGCGCCCGCGGCGAGGGCGGGAATCGCCAGCAGTTCCACCTGGGGATAGTCGAGCACCTTGGCGCGACCGGTGTCGCTACCCTGGATGACACCGAGGCGGCCCAGCGGCGTCTCCACCCGCAGCAGGGGCGGGCTGAGATCCTCACCGCTGTCCCTGGCCGTCAGCGGTCGCACCAGTGGTTGGCCGAGCACCTTGCCGTCGGGTCCGAAGACCAGGGTGACATTGCGCAAAGGTCCCGTACCCACCTGCAATTCGCCGTCGACCAGGGTCGGACCGGGCAGGACGATGGAGCCGGCCACCAGGGTGACGCGGTACTGGCGGGCAAGGCCGCCGAAGAGCTGCTGGTAGGCGCTGGCCATGTCCCAGGCCTTCATGCGCAACAGGCTGCCGGCCAGGCGCCGGTCACCCTCGGCCTGGAACCAGGCGCGGGCCACGCGCAGCGGATTGCCCAGCAGCAGCCACTGGATGGCGTCTTCGCTGCGGGCCGCGGCATAGACCTCGGGCTTCTCGCCCATCAGCGCCAGGGGCGTGCCCAGGTGCTCGGGCAGCACCACGATGGTCTGGGCGCCGATCAGGCCCAGGCGCCGGGCATTGGCCAGATAGGCATTGAGCTTGAGGCGCAGTCGTTCGGGATTGCCATAGTCCAGGGCGACCAGTTCGGGCTCGATCCCCAGCAGGTTGCCGGTGGTGGCCGCCGCTGGCGTGGTGGTCAAATCCACCGCCAGGCTGCTGCGCAGATCCGACAGGTAATGGAAGGCTGGCCGCTGGGCCACCCAGCCCGCCAGCACGGCGAACAGGGCGATCAGCACCAGGAACACGAGCTTGCGCATCGGCACTCCAGAGCGGTCCCGGCCTCCCGGGCCGGGCGAGATAAAGGTGCTCAGGGTAGGAGACCAGACCGCCACTGCCAAGGGGCGGCTGTACATTTGGGTAAAGAGGTTGTCATTTCCGGTGATTGAGGCCAGCCCGCGCTGCTCCTATCGTGGCGCCAGGCTTTCCCAGAAAGGCCAACCACCGGAGACCGCCATGATCGAGCTTGCCCCCCGTAATACCACCCCTGTGGATAGCTATCCGCATTTGCTCGACCCGCTGCCCGTGGGGTCGATCACCCTGCGCAATCGCGTGGTGATGGGATCCATGCACACGGGGCTGGAAGAGCGGCCCGGTGGCTTCGCGCGGATGGCGGTCTTCGTCGCCGAGCGAGCGCGGGGCGGGGTGGGGCTGATCGTCACCGGCGGCATCGCGCCGA
>NZ_WHOV01000224.1:0-4133 GCF_009765395.1 Pseudomonas sp. BAV 4579
CACGACAGGCCCTTTAGCGGACCTGTTGTGATTGGTGGGAGAGATGGTATCTACAAGGCGTGCGCCGCTTTTCCCCCTCTCCCTCTGGGAGAGGGCTGGGGTGAGGGAGCAGGGTGTTAGGCTTCGCTGCGCTCAACAGAGCGCTGCGTAGGGTGGATAACGGCGCAGCCTTATCCACGCGATCCACGCGATCCACGCGCATCCAAGCCTACCGCCCCAATACCTCCGGATTGGCCAGGCCGGTCGGTTCGCCGGCGAAGAAGCGCACCAGGTTGGCGAAGGCCTCGCCGAAATAGAGTTCGTAGCTGTGCTTTTCCACGTACCCCAGGTGCGGGGTGCAGAGCACCTGGGGATGGGCGAGCAGGGGGTCGTCCGGGGCCACCGGCTCCTGCTCGAAGACATCCAGCGCCGCCTGGCCGGGATGCCCCCGTTCCAGCGCCGTGAGCAGGGCGCCGGGTTCGATCAGGCCGGCGCGGGCGGTGTTGACCAGCAGGGCGCTCTTCTTCATCCGCGCCAGGTCTTCGGCCCGCACGCAGCCGCGGCTGCGCTCGCTGTATCTCAGATGCAGGCTGATGACATCGGCCTCGGCGAAGAAGGCCGCCTGGCTGGGCGCCGCGCGATGACCGTCGGCTTCGGCGCGGGCGCGCGAGGCCTCGCTGCCCCAGACCAGCACCGGCATGCCGAAGGCCTGCCCGTAGCGCGCCAGGCGCTGGCCGATCTTGCCGTAGCCCCAGATGCCGAGAAGCTGCCCATCCAGCCGCTCGCCCAGGTTGACCTGCCAGCGTCCGGCATAGAGGGCGTCGATGGCCGGCTTGAGCTTGCGCCGGGCCATGAGGATCAGCGTCCAGGTCAGCTCGGCGGTGGAGACCGGCGAACCACTGCCTTCGCAGACCGCTATTCCCCGATGGGTGCAGGCGGCCACATCGAGGTGGGCGGTGGCCTTGCCGGTCTGGCTGATCAGCGTGAGGCGTGGCAGATGCGCCAGCAGCTCGGCGTCGATACGGGTGCGCTCGCGGGTCAGCACCAGCGCATCGGCATCGCGGAAACGCTCCACCAGCACCCTGGGATCATGCTCGGCGTCGTGATAGAGCGTCACCTGATGCCCGGCGCGCTGGAGCAGGGGGTAGCAATCCAGGGTTTCGACGACGTGCTGGTAGTCGTCCGGGATGACGATATGCATGGCGGGCTCCGTTGTTGTTCTGGATCGCCAGTGGAGCACCTGCGGGGTCGTCCGACAAGATGGGGTGCAACGGTGGACGAGGCTGCGCCGTCGTCAACCCTACCCGTAGCCGGGAAAACCGCGCAGCGTTTTCCGGGGCCTGCGGCTAATAGGGAATCACCAGCGGCGTGCCCGCCAGGGGATTCTCGATCACCGCGCACCTTAGGCCGTACAACGCCTCGATCAGCTCGGGGGTGACGATCTCCGCCGGTGGACCCTCGGCGAGGATGCGGCCGGCGCGCAGGGCGATGATGTGGTCGGCGTAGCGACAGGCCTGGTTGAGGTCGTGCAGTACCGCCACCAGGGTGCGGCCACCCTCCCGATTGAGCCGGCAGAGCAGCTCCATCAGCTCCACCTGGTGGGCGATGTCGAGAAAGGTGGTGGGCTCGTCGAGCAGCAGCAGCGGGGTCTCCTGGGCCAGCGCCAGGGCGATCCACACCCGCTGGCGCTGGCCGCCGGAGAGGCTGTCCACCGCCCGCTCGGCCAGTGCCAGGGTATTGGTGGCTTCCAGGGCGTGCTGCACCGCGCGCTCGTCGGCCTCCGTCCAGCCGGTGAAGGCCTGGCGATGGGGATGACGCCCGCGGGCCACCAGGTCGCTGACCAGGATGTCGTCCGGTGCCACCGCGCTCTGCGGCAGCAGGCCGATACGGCGGGCCACCTCGCGGGTCGGCAGGTCCTGGATCAGCCGGCCGTCCAGGCGCACCTCGCCGGCGCTGGGGCGGATCAGCCGCGCCAGGCTGCGCAGCAGGGTCGACTTGCCACAGCCGTTGGGGCCGATGATGACGGTGAAGCGCCCATCGGGCAGCCGCACATCGAGGTCGGCGCAGATCGGCTGGCCGCCGTAGCCGACGGTGAGGCGGTGGGCGGCGAGGCGACTGGAGGGGGCGTCTTGGCTCATGGGGTCCGCCGCCATTCGCGGCTCAGCAGGAAGATCAGATAGAGGCCGCCCAGGGCGCCGGTGAGCAACCCGACCGGAATCTGGAAGGGCGCCAGCAGCCGCTGGGCCAGCAGGTCGGCCAGGGCGGTGAGGCAGGCGCCGAGCAGGGCGGGGGCGAGGATGCCGAGATCGGCGCTGCGGGTCAGGCGGCGGGCCAGCTGGGGCGCCGCCAGGGCGACGAAGCCGATGGGGCCGGCGGTGGCGATGGCCAGGGCGGCGAGGGCCACGGCGAGCGCCAGCAGCAGATTCTGGCTGGGCAGCACGGCCAGGCCCAGCGCGCGCGCCAGGTCGTCGCCCAGCTCCAGCAGGCGCAGCCGCCGCGCCAGCCAGGCGGCCAGCGGCAGGAGCAGCAGGCAGCCGGCGAGCAGGGTCAGGGTGCGACTCCAGGTCAGCATGTCGAGACTGCCGAACAGCCAGAGCCGGGCCTCCTGGGCTTCGTCCAGCTCGGCGCGGGTCAGCAGGTATTCGTTGAGCGAGGCGAGCAGGGCGCTGACGGCGATGCCGAGCAGGATCATCCGCTCGCCACGGATCCCCGCCAGGGCCGCCAGGCCGGCGACCAGTACCGCGGCCAGCAGCCCGCCGCTGAGGGCGCCCAGCATCAGCGCCGCGCCGCCCAGTTGCAGCCAGAGCAGGGTGATCAGCGCACCGCTGGCCGAGCCGACGGTGAAGCCCAGCAGATCCGGACTGGCCAGGGGATTGCGCGCCAGCCGCTGGAAGATGGCGCCACTGGCGCCCAGGGCTGCGCCGACGCCAAAGGCCGCCAGCAGTCGCGGCAGGCGTAGCTCCAGCAGGATCAGACTGGCCAGGGCGTCGCCCCGACCGAGCAGGGTGGCCGCCACCCGGTGCGGCGCCGGAGCGAAGGCGCCACCGCTGAGGGTCAGGGCACAGATGCCGATGGCCGCCAGCAGGAGCAGCAGCAGGCAGGCCTTGAAGCGCGCCGAGCGGCGGGGGGCGAAGCGATGACGACTCAAGGGCGCACCCTGCGGGCGGAACGGATGATCAGCGCGAGGAGCACCGGGGTGCCGAGCAGGGCGCAGACGATTCCGGCCTCCAGTTCACCTGGCAGCGCCACACGGCGGCCCAGGGTGTCGGCCAGCAACAGCAGATTGGCACCGGCCAGGGGCGCCAGGGCCAGAATCCAGCGCCAGTCGGCGCCCACCAGCAGGCGCAGGGCGTGGGGCACCACCAGGCCGAGAAAGCCGATGGGTCCGGCCACCGCGGTGGCGGCGCCGCACAGCAGCACGATGGCGACGAAGGCGAGCAGCCGCAGTTGTCCGGGGCGGGCGCCGAGGGCACGACCGAGGTCGTCGCCCAGGGCCAGGGCATTGAGCCGGCTCCCCAGGGGCAGGCCCAGCGCCAGGCCGATCAGCAGCAGCGGCAGGATGCCAAGGGCGCCGCCCGGCGTCTGGCCGCTCAGGGCGCCCACCGCCCAGAAGCGGTAGCTGTCGAACACCGCGCTGTCGAACAGGGTGATGATGCCGGTGCAGGCGTTGAGGCTGGCGCTGAGGGCGATACCGGCCAGGATCAGTCGCAGCGGCTGGCCACGGGCCGGGGCGCTGCCACCGAGCAGATAGACCAGGCCGGCGGCCAGGGCCGCCCCCAGCAGGGCGCAGGCCAGGCGCGTCGGGGCGTCGTCCAGCCCTGCCAGCGACAGCCCGGCCACCACGGCGAAGGCTGCTCCGGCATTGATCCCCAGCAGGCCGGGGTCGGCCAGGGGATTGCGTGTCAGCGCCTGCATCAGGGTACCGGCCAGGCCGAGGGCCGCACCCACCAGCAGCCCGAGCAGGGTGCGGGGCAGACGCAGCTGCCAGAGCACCACGGCCTCGGTGGAGTCATCGGGCGCGACCAGCAGGTGCAGGATCTGCGCCGCCGACAGCGACCGTGCGCCTATGCCCAGACTTGCCACTACGGCCAGCGCCAGGACGATCAGCAGCAGGACCAGCACCAGGCCACCGCGGGCGGCGGATGCCCGTTGCG
>NZ_WHOV01000225.1:0-555 GCF_009765395.1 Pseudomonas sp. BAV 4579
GTTCCATTACCGCAACCACGGCGCGGCGGACGGCCGGGTGTTCGCCGGGCTGGAAGCCAGCCAGGCGGAGCGGGAAGAGCTCTTGGCGACGCTGGATGCCATTGGCTATCGCTACTGGGACGAGACCGAGAATCTGGCTTATCGGTTGTTTATCAGGTGAGGGGGCGGGTTTCGCTGCGCTCAGCGCCAACCTACGGCGCATACGAGTAGGGTGGATAACGGCGCAGCCTTATCCACCGTTGGTACCCGTGTGAGCTAGTGGAAAACGCTGCGCGGTTTTCCACGCTACGGAATCCAATCGCCCCCTCTCCCTCTGGGAGAGGGCTGGGGTGAGGGTGGCCAAACGCCAAATTAAGCTGTTGGGCTTCGCTACGCTCAGCGCCAACCTACGGGAGCGTACGGGTAGGGTGGATAACGGCGCAGCCTTATCCACCGTTGGTACCCGTGCGAGCTAGTGGAAAACGCTGCGCGGTTTTCCACGCTACGGAATCCGACCACCTCCTCTCCCTCTGGGAGAGGGCTGGGGTGAGGGTGGCCAAACGCCAAAATTAAGCT
>NZ_WHOV01000226.1:0-7370 GCF_009765395.1 Pseudomonas sp. BAV 4579
GAAGGGCGCTTCATAGGGGACCTCGCACAGGATGCCGTGCACGGTCGCAGAAGCTTTGAAGAGGGTCAGCAGGAAACCTTATCTACGTCTCTGGAGGTTAGGTTTCTCTGTCGCGATTAGCCTGAGTAGCCTGTCCATGCAGCGCTGCGCTCAAGTAATCAGTGGCACACCTGAAGCAGAGAAACGGCGGGGCTAGTCCTCCTGCCACTTTGTATGGGTGCAGACGTATCGAGGAGAGCAGTCAGGTGACAGGAGGGGTGATAGCAATTACTAACAAAGATAGGCCTTCTATCGGCTGCCGCGAACGATTAGCGCGCTGCCTATGTCCTTCTTAGGAAGCTTGTGAAGATAACCCTGCCGCTCGAGGAATAAACCGTGTCCAAGCCAGAATTCGTTCGCTATAGCGATGATCTTGAACAACCTGAGGCCGGGGAAAATGAGGTCATCGATCAGATCATCGCTTCCATGACTAGTGAGAGCGAAAAAATCTGTCAACGTCATGGTCGCGCTGTACGCGCGTCTCATGCGAAGAGCACCGGTCTGCTCAAGGGCGAACTACGGGTACTTGCCGATCTTCCCGAGGAGCTACGGCAAGGACTATTTGCGCAGGCTAAAAGCTATCCAGTGGTTGTTCGTCTAGCGCAAGGTCCAGGCGAACTTTTGAAGGATAGTGTTTCCACCCATCGTGGTCTTGCTTTAAAAGTATTAGATGTTGATGGGGAAAAAATTGTCGGTCATCATGATCGTACCCAGGACTTCGTGCTCGCTTCAGGTCCGGTATTTCCCGATGCAAATGCTGCAGCTTTTCTGAAAAGCATTAAGACTTTGGAAAAGCACAGCGGAAAAGATGACGGTCTTAAACACGCAGTGTCGACCGCTGCCCGCCTAGCTAACAACGTACTACACGCGGTAGGCGCAGACAGCGCCAAATTAGATTTTTTTGGGCATCCGCCACGTCATCCCTTATCTGAGCCCTACTACAGTCAGGCTCCACTCCGCTATGGTGACTATGTCGCCAAGATAGCTCTGTTTCCGATGTCTGAGGAGGCCGTGGCGTTAGGAGATGACGCCTTAGATACTTCTGATCCTGACGTCTTCCGACACGCTGTCGTAGACTTCTTTCGTAGGCGGGGGGCCGAATTCGAATTGCGAGTGCAGCTGTGCGTAGACTTAGACAAAATGCCGATTGAAGATGCCTCCACTGAGTGGCCGGAGGACATCAGCGCCTATCGTCCGGTCGCACGGCTCGTAGTACCAGCTCAGGAGGCACACAGCGAGCAGCGCGCATCGTTCTTCAATGAACGGCTCTCGTTTCGTCCGGCGCATAGCCTGGCATTACACCGCCCCCTTGGATCACTCATGCGTGCTCGACTAAAGACTTATCAGGTCCTAGCTGCATTTCGTCAGCAGCGAAACAATGTTCAACCACTTGAGCCTATTAGCCTAGGCGCTATTCCGGACTAAGTAGGTGCCTAGTCACCCACACGACGCAAATAGTACTTACGTCGGACGCTGGTTCTCTATAAAAGAGGGAATCCCCAGCGTCCGTACCGCTTTAGAGAGCCTACTTCGAGAAGGACCAGGGGGCACATGGAGTCCTAACATAGGATGCCGTGGACGCGCGTAGAGGGTCAGCAGGAAAACTTATTCGAGTCTCAGGTGGTTAGGTATAGAGCTTGCAGCACCGGTCCACGCTAGGCGATACGGTGCTCGGTCACAGCTGGAGCTGAGGTCGGTTCGACGTAGGCGCTCAGCCGCTCCAACTCGTTTTGCAGCCTCGCGATTAGGGCGTTCATCACAAAGGGGTTTAGCGCATGATCGTTGGTGATCTGGGTGTAGGTGAGTTTGACAGACTCGCCGGGGTGGTAGATGGCGACGAGGATCTCGGTGAGCGAGATCCGACGGCAGTCTACGCGGAAGGGGTATAGCCCAATACTCAGTGCGCGTCCGGCGCTTTCCAGTCCATCCTTCACGTCCTAGTCCTTGAGCCAATCGGGCTCGAAATCATATCCAGCGAGGATGATAGCGTTGTGCTATGTCGGCAGATAGTACGGTTGATCGGAGCTAGACGGTCAGGGCCTCTGCCGCGTATGCACCTCGTACGCACGAGTGAGAGACCCATCAGTCCACGTTGCGAGCGATGTGACGGACCAGATCCAGCGGATACCGGCTCTGAATGATGTTCTGCATCAGGTCGCGCTGCCGCTTCGGGAGCAGCTTGATGCAGCGTCTGGCCGTATCACGCATAGCGCTCTCGGTCCCATGGATGCGCAGTGTCAGCAGCAGAACCAGCAAGCAGTAGTTCAGGTCGCGCTGGGGTGGCTTGGCCATGTATATATCTCCAGTCGTCGGCGACGAGTGACGTCAGATGGACAGCTTAGCGATTCCTTTGCTAACTGTATAAATACACAGTCTGACGAAAGGAGGCTCGCTTTGCCATGTCTATCGAATTTGTCGCCAATCTGGCTCCGTCTGAAACGGCCCTACCGGTCTTTCTCTTCCGCGTTCCTTGCGGGTTTCCGTCACCCGCGCAGGATCACCTGGAGTCGGTCATCTCGCTCGATGAGCTGCTAAACATCAAGGCACCACACACCTACATCGTCCGGGCTACCGGGGATAGCATGATGGGGCTGGGCATCTTCCCCAACGATCTACTGATCATCACGCGGGCACGCGAGGCGGTACCCGGTGACGTCGTGGTCGCGGCACTCAACCGCGAGCCGCTGATCAAGACGCTGCAGCGCAACGCCAATGGCCAGTACGAGCTGCACTCGGCCAACCGGCACTACAAACCGATCCCGGTACGGGAAGAGGACGAATTCGAGGTCTGGGGCATCGCTACCGATTGCCTGCGGCGCCTCGGTCATGCCTGACCAGGTCTATGCCCTCATCGATTGCAACAGTTTTTACTGCAGCTGCGAGCGAGTGTTCAGGCCGGACCTGAACGGCGTTCCGGTGGTGGTCCTCAGCAACAACGATGGATGTGTGATCGCGCGCTCGACGGAAGCTAAAAAGCTAGGAATCTCCATGGGGGCGCCCTGGTTCCAGCTGCGGGAGTTCGCGCGTCAGCACGGCGTCCACGCGTTCAGTTCCAACTACGCCCTCTATGGTGACCTCAGTGACCGAGTCATGCGGACTATAGGGAGCCTGGTGCCTGCCTACGAGATTTACAGCATCGATGAGTGTTTCGCGGATCTCACCGGTATACCAGAGCCGCTGATCGACGTGGGCCGAGCGATCAAAGACAAGGTCTTTCAGTGGACCCGAATTCCTGTCGGTGTCGGAATCGCTAACACCAAGACGCTGGCCAAGCTCGCCAACCATGCTGCCAAGCGCTGGATTGATCGCACTGGAGGAGTAGTCGATCTACGTGACCCGGACCTTCGCGACAAGGTACTGCGGAAGCTGCCAGTCGACGAAGTGTGGGGCGTCGGCCGCCGGCTGAAGGTGAAGCTCGAAGCTATGGGAATTCAAACGGCCTGGGACCTCGCCCAGTACGATGCCTGGTCGCTGCGCAAGCAATTCAGCGTCGTCCTGGAAAAGACTGCCCGGGAGCTCAGGGGCGTGCGGTGTCTCGACCTCGAGGAGATCGAGCCGCCGAAGCAGATGATCTGCAGCAGCCGGATGTTCGGTACCCGTCAGTATCAGCTTTCTGCGCTGGCCGAGGCGGTGGCCAGCTACACGTCGCGTGCGGCAGAAAAGCTCAGGGCCCAAAAATCCCTGTGTCAGATCCTTCGTGTCGGCATTCAGACCGGCATGTTCAATCCCGATCAACCACGCTATGCCAACAGCGTAACGCTGCAGCTGCCCTATCCCACTGATGACACTCGGGTGCTGATCCAGTACGCCCAGTTCGGGCTGGCCCGGATTTATCGGGACGGGTACGCCTATTCCAAGGCGGAGATCCTGATGGCCGAGATCTGCCAGCGCGGCGAGATCACCGGTGACCTCTTCACGCCGGCGCAGTCTGCGATCGCTGACCAACTGATGGCTACCCTTGACGCAGTCAACTGCAAGTACGGTCGCGGCACCTTGCGAGCAGCTCGGATCCGCGAAGCACCGGGATGGAGCATGCGGCGCGAGTTGCTCAGCCAGGGCTTCACAACCCGGATTGACCAGGTCTGGCAAATCTGACGAATCGCTGGTATCAAAAACGTTCGTTTTTGATCTTCTCAGATATCAGCATCATAGGCGGGGTCAAAAAATAGCCTTTAGAGTTTTGACCCCAATTTCATTTTGATCTCCCCTTTTTGAGACCAGAGGACAAGGTGAGCAGGACATTTTTGTACGCTCGAGTCAGTACCTCCGATCAGACCCCCGTCAATCAGGCGATAGAGGTTCACACTGCCGGATTCTCAGTAGCCGAGCATCGCGTGTTCAGCGAAACGATTTCGGGTTCTGTGGCAACTCGTGAAAGACCTGTCTTCCAAAAGCTGCTTGATCGATTAGAGACAGGCGACGTATTGATAGTGACAAAGCTGGATCGTCTCGGGAGGAGCGCGCTTGATGTTCGATCAACGGTAGATCTCCTCGCGTCTAGCGGAGTAAGGGTGCACTGCCTGGCGCTAGGGGGTATAGACCTTACGAGTGCCGCTGGAAAAATGACAATGCAGGTTGTATCCGCCGTTGCTGAGTTTGAGCGAGATCTACTGGTCGAAAGGACGCAGGCTGGCCTAGCAAGAGCTAGAAGGGCAGGTCTTCTGCTGGGTCGACCAATCAAGGCGTCACATGACGCCGTACAAGCCCTAAAGGGCGAGGGTATGAGCCAGTCCGAAGTAGCGATTAGCCTAGGAGTCAGCCTTTCGACAGTGAAGCGGCGCT
Organism: Pseudomonas sp. BAV 4579; assembly: GCF_009765395.1. Lineage (NCBI taxonomy): Bacteria > Pseudomonadati > Pseudomonadota > Gammaproteobacteria > Pseudomonadales > Pseudomonadaceae > Pseudomonas > Pseudomonas sp. BAV 4579. The sequence continues at coordinate 4,822 of NZ_WHOV01000226.1, forward strand.
GGCGAAGGCTACCGAGCCAGAGCGTTCCGGCAACCCCCAATGATGCGAGTGCCGACCTTTAATGTCAGCTATTTCTGGTTGACATTGAGGCGGCTGCTTGGCACTATCCATCTCAACAGCGCCCGATCCTCTGGCGCCGGTTCGCCGGTGCTATGTTTGGGCCTTCTTGTTTCTGGAGCCAGGGTTTTGTTGCCTCCTAAGCCTTTCAGCAGCTACACGGACCTTGTAAGCCTGCTCATAGCACGTGGCATGAGGATTCTCGATGCCAAGCAAGCTGAGATCAAGCTTGCTGAGGTAGGCTACTACCGGCTGAGCGGCTATTGGTATCCCGCTCGGGAGTTCCTGAAAGGAGCAGACGGCAACTGTCTAACCTGTCCTGTCTCTATGAGGCCGCTGCGCGGCGATAATTTCTCACCTGGCACTTTCTTCGCTGATGCTGTCGAGTTATACCGGTTCGATAAAGAGCTCAGGTTGTTGATGCTCGATGCCGTTGAAAGTCTGGAGGTAAATCTCTGAACTTTAATTGCGCATGAGTTGGGCGCATTTGATCCAATGGCATACAAGGATGTTGGCTATATAAATCCGAAGCAGCTCAAAGATTTTACTACCAAGGGTGGGAAGCTTAGAAATTCTTGGAAAGAGTGGTCCAGTTGGCAGCAGCAGCAGCTTGATAGGTCAAAAGAAGACTGGATTGTGTGGCATCGAAAGTCTAATAGATCTATACCTATTTGGGTTGCAGTAGAAGCTTGGGACTTTGGTACGGTTTCGAAGTACTTCGAGATGCTAAAGGGGAGCTATCAGAATAAAGTTCTTTCGAGAGTCGGGCTAACTGACGCCAGGATGTTTGCCAGATGGTTGCAGGAAATAAACTTACTCCGTAATCGATGTGCTCACCATACAAGGATTTGGAATCAAGTAGCGGTTAATCCCTTGGCTGTTCCAATTTCTGACCCTTACTTTTCAAGTCTTAATTTGTCTCAGGTGGCACTATCTCGTCTGTATGGTCTGATTGCCATTATCTGGTATCTATTACGGCCGACTGCTGAAAGTGGCTCTTGGCTTGACAAAGTCTCGGACCTTATTAATCGCATGCCGTCACTGCCTGGTTGCACCCATGCTGGGTTGGGTTTGCAGGACTCCGAGGGTTTCCCTAGGCATCTGTTCAATTGGTAAGTCCAAGAGTAACTGTATTGGATTTTACCGGTAACTAGCTCTCTGCTCTTCGCCCCGTATTATCTACCTTAAGGCAGATAGCGATAATTTATGCTGAAAGATTTTTCAGACAAATCAGCAGAGTAATAATCTATAGGCGTGTGATGTCGATCTAGCACATGGCGAACTAGGTCGCGGTCCGATTGCTGCATTTTTCTACCAAAATCTACTCTGCGGATAGCACGTGGGTCATATGCTCTAGCGCCTGGCTCGCGAAGTCTTAAGCGAAGTTCCCCTTCGAATTCCCACGACTTATGCTTTACCTGGAACATTTGCTCTTCCTGGGCTGCTCTTAGGCGAGGTGAATTTATTTGTTTTGTGCAGTTATTGATCCACCACGCTACGTCTACGCTAGGTGGTACCAGCTCATACTGCATAGGATAGGCGTCTGCGTCATCGATCGATCCTAGTAGGGTCTTGGTGTCATACGCAATTCTGAATCCGCGCATGCCAGCGGCATAGTGTCCCCACATCGTCATTTCTTGATGGTCTGTCAGGTTTCCGTTGTCTAAGCCTGAGTCCCGAACACGTTGTAAAGCGTCGCTGACGCGGTAGGGCAGTCGAGATCGTGATCGCGAGCGTATCGGACCTGGCGGAAGCCCTTGAGGTACTCGGCAAACTCCGCCGCGTTCATCGACGTGTACTCGCGCAGTGTCTTGCCCGCATCATCAATCTCATCACCGAGGTGATCGAAAGACATCGAGTAGAACAGCCGAGGTTTGTGGCCTAGCGCTCGGTAAAAGGTGAGGGCTTGACCGGCAGCCTCAAGGCTTACGACCGCGCACTCGACGCATCCTGAAATTACAAGGGTATATGGCATGGTTCACATCCTGTTGAAGTCGCAGCATAGCAATCGATAGCTAGCTGGCAACTGCCAAGGCGCGTCAGGGCCATATCCCACCAGGGAAAAGGCCCCTGGTGGGTGGTGTTCAGGTCGTCAGATGCTCAGCGAATGCCGAGTCCAATTCCCTGAGTTCAGTGCATTTTCTGCAGCCTTATGGCTGCGGAAGTATTCGTTCGACTCACGGCTGAAGGGCAAGCCTTCATCGTCCAGGGTGCCGAGGTAGAAACCGCGGCGGGACTGCAGGACCTGCAACGGGTAGTTGTTGCTGGCGTCATCGAGATCGAACTTGCTATGAGCAGGTGCGTTATTGGTAGCCATGGGGCCTCCAAAAGACAAAGGCGCCCGAGGGCGCCTTTAGGGTGTGATCAGTCAGGCCTGGACGCGGTCAGCGCTGGTGGCGTTCATCTCGAACAAGAACCAGGCGTTGTCGCAAAACAGGTCGCTGCTCAGCAGCTCTTCGGCGACGTCGTCATAGGAGACTTCGGCAACGATG
>NZ_WHOV01000227.1:0-2012 GCF_009765395.1 Pseudomonas sp. BAV 4579
CTTGCCGGCCATGCCGTCGGTGACCTTGGCGTTCTCGGTGTTCTGGGCGATGGAAGCCGACATCTGTTCGATGCTGGCGCTGGTTTCCTCGACCGAGGCGGCCTGCTCGGTGCTGGCCTGGCTCATGCTCTGGGCAGTGGCCGAGACCTCTTCCGAGGCGCTGGCCAGGCCATCGGCCGAGCTGCGCACGTCGCTGATGATCTGCGCCAGGGTGGTGGTCATGGTGCGTACGGAGGCCAGCATGCTGGTGGTGTCGCCTTCGCGGGTCGCCACCTCGACACTCAGGTCGCCACGGGCGACGCGCTGCACCACCTCGGCGGCATAGGCCGGTTCACCACCCAGCTGCCGGATCAGGCTGCGGGTGATCAGGTAGCCGAGCAGGACGGACACGAAGACGGCGACGACCCCGATCACCATCATCAGGTTGCGGGCATCCAAATAGGCGGCGGTGGCTTCTTCACCCGAGGCGACCATGCGCTGGGCCTGGTGCTCATTCAAGCCGTTGGCGGCAGCAACGAGTTCGTTGTTGTTGGGCGCGAATACATTGAGCAGGTAGTCCCGTGCCTGGGCGCGATCCGTATCCAACAGCCGGAAGAATTCGGCGTACTTGTCCTGCAGGCGCTGACGGCTCTCGACAATGGCATTGAGCTTGCCTTTGCCCTCATCGCTCTGCACTCGCCGGCCCAGGTCAGCCAGGATTTCCTCGTTTTCCGTGCGAACCCGCTTGATGTCTTCCAGGGTCTTGGCGCGCGCCTCGACCGTGTCCTGCAGCAGCAGGTTACGCATCAGCCGGCCGGAATCCAGGGTGTTGCGCGTCAGGGTATTGGCCAACACGGTGAGGGGGAAATTGCGCTGAGACATGGTGTCGGCCGCTTGCTTCATCTTCTCCATGTTCAGGATGGCAACGCCGATTGTCAGCAAGAGCAAGAAGATGGCAGCCCCGAAGCCGAGCGCCAGCTTGGTCGAGACGCGAAGTGAGTTCAGCATGGTAAAAGCGCCTCCGGCGCCGGTTGAAACTGCTTCGTTAAGAGGCGCCGGTTACCGGCGCCCATGGCAATGCGGGGTCTTTCAGCTGGCGGCCTGGGCCAGGTTCGCCAGTTCCTGTACGTCCAGAACCTGGGCCACGTCGAGCAGGGTCAGGAAGCCGTCTTCGGACTTGACCATGCCGGCGATGAAGTGCGGCGCCAGGCGACTGCCAAAGGCCGGCGCCGGACGGATGTCCGCCGCGGCGATTTCCAGCACCTCGCTCACCGCATCCACCACCACGCCCAGCACCTGGGTGTCTTCGTCGGCGCACACTTCCAGGATCACGATGCAGGTCCGCGGGCCGACCCGGGTCGGTCGGCCGCCGAAGCGGGCCTCCAGATCCACCACCGGGACCACGGCGCCGCGCAGATTGATCACCCCGCGAATGCAGGCCGGCATCAGCGGGACCTGGGTCAGTTGGCCGAACTCGATGATCTCGCGCACCGCGAGGGTATCCACCGCATAGGTCTCACCGTCGACCACGAAGGTCAGGTGCTGGTGGCCAAGGTGTTCGTGGGCGATGTCGCCAAGGGTCAGGGCAGTCATGAAGCCATTACTCCGGGAAGCGGACGTAACCGTCCGGCAGGCCGCCCGCGGCCATCTGGGGACGCCGCAGGGTCGGCTGGGCCGCGCGGCTCATGGCCGGGCGCGTCTGCTCGATGGCACGCTCCAGGTCCTGGGCCGCACGACCATCGCCGGTGTGGAAGAAGCCCATCAGGCGCTGCAGCTGCTCGGCCTGACCGCTCATTTCTTCGGCGGTCGCGGCCAGCTCTTCCGAGGCCGAGGCGTTCTGTTGGGTGATCTGGTTGAGTTGCAGCATGGCGCTATTGATCTGAGTGACTCCGCTACTCTGTTCTTCGGACGCCGCAGCGATTTCCTGTACCAGATCGGAGGTCTTGCTGATGGACGGTACCATTTCGTCGAGCAGTGACCCGGCGCGCTCGGCCAGGGCCACGCTGCTCTTGGCCACGGTGCCGATTTCCTGG
>NZ_WHOV01000024.1:0-104790 GCF_009765395.1 Pseudomonas sp. BAV 4579
TGCCCAGAACAGCATCCAGCAGATCCGTGAGGAAGGTCAGATCAACCTGCAGCTCCAGCAGAACCTGCAGAAGAAGGTCCAGCAGTAAGCGACCGCCCCTTTCCTCCCTTCACGAATTCAAAGGACGACCATCATGCGTAAACACATTCTGATTCCTGCCGTGTCGCTGCTCAGCCTGGCCCTGGCCGCCTGTTCCACGCCGCCCAACCCGAATCTGGAACAGGCCAAGTCCGACTACTCGGCGCTGGAATCCCAGCCCCAGGCCGCCCAACTGGCCGCCCTGGAAACCAAGGACGCCGGTGCCTGGCTGCAGAAGACCGAGAAGGCCTACAAGGACGGTGAAAACGAGAAGACCGTCGACCAGCTGGCCTACCTGACCAACCAGCGCATCCAGACGGCCATGCAGACCATCAAGCTGCGCATGACCGAAGCCCAGATGCAGAATGTCGACGGCGAGCGCACCCAGGCCCGCCTGGATGCCCGTACCGCCCAGCTCAAGCAGCTGCAGGACGCCCTGCAGGCCAAGCAGACCGAGCGCGGCACCGTGGTGACCTTCGGCAACGTGCTGTTCGACTTCAACAAGGCCGAACTCAAGCCCCAGGGCTACGCCAATGCTCAGAAGCTGGCCGATTACCTGAAGCAGAATCCCGAGCGCAAGGTGATCGTCGAGGGTTACACCGACAGCGTCGGCAGCGACTCCTACAACCAGCAGCTGTCCGAGCGTCGCGCCCAGGCCATCCAGACCGCCCTGGTCAGCGCCGGCGTCGAGCCGAGCCGCATCCAGACCCGTGGCTATGGCAAGGCCTTCCCGGTGGCCAGCAACAGCAACGCCTCCGACCGCGCCCTGAATCGTCGCGTGGAAGTGACCATCTCCAACGACGCCAACCCCGTCGCCCCGCGCATGTAATGCCTGCGTGAAGCTCAAGGACCCCGCCCAGGCGGGGTCTTTTTTTGCCTGGGGTCCGGCTAGCGGCGCTTGCCACCCAGCAGGGAGCCAAGCAGCCCCCGGACCAGCTGCCGTCCGAGCTGATTGGCCGCCTGGCGCGCCGCGCTCCTGAGCGCATTGCCCGCGAGTTCGCCCACCAGATCGCCGAGGGCACCGCCCTGCCCGGCCTTGGTCTGTGCCGCTGCCGGCGCCTCCGCCGGTACCCGCTCGGCCTGACGCTCGCGCAGGATCTCGTAGGCCGATTCGCGATCCACGGCCCGGTCATAGCGACCCGCCTGGGGCGACTGGTGGATCAGCGTCTGGCGCTCGGCTTCGCTCAGCGGGCCGACCCGGGATTGCGGCGGGGCGATGGCCACGCGCTGGACCATCGCCGGCGTGCCCTTGTCTTCCAGGCTGCCCACCAGGGCTTCACCGATGCCCAGCTCGGTCAGCACCTGCAGGCTGTCGAACGCCGGATTGGGCCGGAAGCCGTCGGCCACCGCGCGCAGGGCCTTCTGCTCCCGGGCGGTGAAGGCGCGCAGGCCGTGCTGGATACGCAATCCCAGCTGGGCGAGGATGGCGTCCGGCAGGTCGCTGGGCGACTGGGTGACGAAATAGACGCCGACGCCCTTGGAGCGGATCAGTCGCACCACCTGCTCCAGGCGATCGCGCAGGGCCTTGGGGGTCTCGCCAAACAGCAGATGGGCCTCGTCGAAGAACAGCGCCAGCACCGGCTTATCGGCATCGCCGCGCTCGGGCAGTTGCTCGAACAGCTCGGCCAGCAGCCAGATCAAGAAGGTGGCATAGACCTTGGGCGCCTCGTGCACCAGGCGACTGGCGTCGAGCAGATGGATGCGTCCGCGGCCGTCGGCCTCCGGGCGCAGCACGTCTTCCAGTTGCAGCGCCGGCTCGCCGAAGAAGGCCTCGGCGCCCTGCTGTTCCAGGGTCGCCAGCCGCCTTAGCAGCGCCTGGGCCGAGGCGCCGGCGAACAGCGCGCGGTCTTCACCCAGGGCCTCGGGCTGTTCGCGCAGGTGATTGAGGACCGCCTTGAGGTCCTTGAGATCGAGCAGCAGCAGTCCTTCGCGATCGGCCACCTTGAAGGCGGCGTGCAAGGCGGCCTGCTGGCTGTCGGTCAGTTCCAGCAGGTTGCCCAGCAACAGTGGGCCCATCTCGCTCAGGGTGGTACGCAGCGGATGGCCGCGCTTGCCGTCGACGTCCCAGAGGGTGACCGGATAGGCCCGGGGCTGGTGCGGCAGACCCTGGGCGGCGATGCGCTCGGCCAGCTTGCCCTGGGGCGCGCCAGCCGCGCCGAGGCCGCAGAGATCGCCCTTGATGTCGGCGGCGAAGACGGCGACGCCGGCGTCGCTGAAGGCTTCGGCGAGGCGCTGCAGGGTCACGGTCTTGCCGGTGCCGGTGGCGCCGGCGATCAGACCGTGCCGATTGGCCAGCTTGAGCGGGTGACCGAGCGGTTGGCCCGCGTGCGGGGCGGTGTTCGGGTCGGCAGAAACGGCAGTACCAAGGATCAGCAGGGGCGTCGAGGGCATGGCGCAGCTCCGTAGCGGTTCTGCGCCCAGCTTAACCCGGGAGTCCGCGCTCAGGTACGGTTGCGGATCCGCTCGACGATGGCGGTGGTGGAGCTGTTTTCCACCAAGCCGAGGATACGTACCTCGCCACCATAGGCCTGCACGATCTGGGCGCCGACCACCTCTTCGACGCTCTTGTAGTCACCACCCTTGACCAGCACATCCGGACGTACCTGCTCCAGCAGGCGCTCCGGGGTGTTCTCGCTGAAGGGGATGACCCAGTCCACCGCGCCTAGGCCGGCCAGCACCGCCATGCGCCGGTCGACGCTGTTGATCGGTCGGCCCGGCCCCTTGAGGCGGGTCACGGAGGCGTCGTCGTTGACCGCCACGATCAGGCGATCGCCCTGGGCCCGCGCCTGTTCCAGATAAGTCACGTGACCGGCGTGGAGGATGTCGAAGCAGCCGTTGGTGAAGACGATCTTCTCGCCATGGGCGCGGGCGTCCTCGATGGCCAGCTGCAGCTGCTCCAGGGTCAGGACGCCGCGCTCGGAGCCTTCCGAACGCTGCACCGCTCGCCGCAGCTCGGGGGCGCTGATGGCGGCGGTACCCAGCTTGCCGACGACGATGCCGGCGGCCAGGTTGGCCAGCCCCACGGCCTGGGGCAGGTCTTCACCGGCGGCCAGGGCAGCGGCCAGGGTGGAGATCACGGTGTCGCCCGCGCCGGTGACATCGAACACCTCGCGTGCGCGCGCAGGCAGGTGCAGGGCCGGTTGAGCGGGACGCAGCAGGGTCATGCCGTGCTCGCCGCGGGTCACCAGCAGCGCCCCCAGATCCAGGCGCGCCATCAACTCGCTGCCCTTGGCCACCAGCTCGGCGTCGTCGGCGCAGACGCCGACGATGGCTTCGAATTCGGAGAGATTCGGCGTGATCAGGCTGGCGCCGCGATAGATGGAAAAGTCCTTGCCCTTGGGATCGGCCAGCACCGGGATGTTGCGCGCCCGGGCCAGCTGGATGAGGGCCTGGTGATTCTTCAGGGCGCCCTTGCCGTAGTCGGACAGCACCAGTACCTTGACCCCGGCCAGCATGGCGGCGGTGTCCGAGGCCAGCGCCTGGGCATCGGTGTCGAAGGGCTCTTCGAAGTCGACCCGGATCAGTTGCTGATGGCGACTCATGATGCGCAACTTGACGATGGTCGGCTGCTGGGCGATGCGCTGGAAGCGCACCTGAACATGGGCCGCTCTCAGGCTGTCGGTGAGGGCATCGGCGGCTTCGTCCTGGCCGGTGACGCCGACCAGATAGGCCGGCGCGCCCAGGGCGGCGATGTTGAGGGCGACGTTGGCCGCGCCACCGGGACGATCCTCGTGCTGGTCGACGCGCACCACGGGTACCGGTGCCTCGGGCGAGATCCGCGAGGTGGTGCCGTGCCAGTAGCGGTCGAGCATCACGTCGCCGACCACCAGGACCGGCGCGAGATCGAAGCGAGGCATGGTCAGCTTCATAGGGACAGGCTCCAAAGCGCGAAAATGGCGGCGATCATAGCATAGGGGCTCAGGCGTCCCGGAAGCGCCTGCCAGCGGGAGACGCCGGGTTCAGAGCTCGTCGCGGCGGTCTATCCAGAACAGCTCGTGACGGCGTACGGCCTTGCGAAAGAACTCGTCTTCGCCGGTGCGCGGCCAGCGGCGACCAGCCAGCAGCCACTGGATGGCCCGACGCAGGCGTTTCTTCGCCGGCAGCGGCACCAGCAGGTCGTGTTGCATACCCAGGGCCATGGCCTTGTCCAGCCGCCGCTCGGGGGTCAGCAACGGACTCCAGGGCACCAGGGGCGCGGGCGTCTCGATGGCCGGCGGCAGGGCGATGCCGCCTTCGGCCGGGCCCATGGGCCAGCGGTCGTTGTCGTGCAGGTGGTTGGCGTAGAGCAGTTCGAGTTCGGGCTGCCACTGGCTCAAGGTCAGGGCTTCGCGCAGGGCCTGGGTACTGGCCACGTGATCGGCATGGGGATCGATCTGCGGATGCGGCAGCACCACCACCTCGGGACGGAAGTGCTCCAGCAGGGCCACTAGATCGGCCACCAGATTGCGCCAGGTGGGGGCGCCGTCGACATCGCCGGGCAGTTGCAGGGGATTGTGGCGCCGGGCGCTGCGCACATCGTCGTCGCCGGACTCGCGGGAGCCGAAGGCGTCTTGCGGCGCCTGGCGCATGGCCGGCAATTGCAGGCAGTAGTAGCCCAGCTGCACGCAGCGCTCCGGCGGTACCCCACCCCACAGCGGCGTGACCAGGCTGTCCCAGGTGCGCAGCCGGCCCTTGAGCCGGGCCGCGGCCTGGCGATCGAGGCCCAGGCGCTGGTAGTGCCCGGCCTCGATCTCACCCTGGGTCAGGGTGACGATGCTGGCTTCCCGCGCCTGGCTGTAGAGGCCGAACGCCGCCAGTTCGGCATCGTCGGCGTGGGGCGCGATGACCATGACGCTCTTGCTGCGAAAATCCGGCTGGGCGAAGACGTGCAGGCGCAACTCGCCCTGCAACCGGCAGAAGCGCGTCCAGAGGTGCAGTTCGCCACGCCGCAGGGCCTCGGCGTAGCCACTGAGATTGACATAGCGCCGCCCGGCCACGCCGCGCTCGAAGTCCTGGCGATCGCCTTCGTCACCGGCGCGCAGGTGCACCCGGGGATCCAGCAGGCGACCGAGCCAGCCCGCCCGCAGCCGACCTTCCAGGAACAGCGTCAGCTCGCCCGGCGGCAATTCCACCGCGGCCAGTCGACCGTGCTCCAGATGCAGGCCCAGCACCAGGGTGTCGGCAGGGAACTGGTAGCTGTAGTTGTCGCGCGGCGAATAGAAGAGATGATCGGCGAACCAGGCCTCGTGGCCGAGCCAGACCAGCAGCGCCAGCAGCGGCGCGCTCCACCAGGGCCCGAGCGCCAGGCAACCGAGCAGCACGACGGCGATGACCGCCAGGACCAGCCGCTTGTGGCGGCGGTGACGCTTGAGCAGGGTTTGTTTGCGGGCGGTCATCTCAGCTCTCGAAGACGGTGACGCGATGGCACCAGCGGTCCTTGTAGTCGCGATCGGCGCGGCCGAAGGAGTAGCGCAACGCCTTGCCGAGGGCGCGGGCATCCTGCCAGGCGGCCTGGGTGTTCAGATAGGTGAGGACGCTGCCGGGACTCAGGTCGCTGGCAGCGGGATCGACACCGCCGTTGACGTATTCGACGCTGATCCAGTCGGGCGCCTCCACCCGATAGAGCACCTGGATCGCCACCGGACGCTCGCCGAGCATGAGCAGCGAACCGGTCATGAATTCCCGCAGCAGACCGAACACCTCGGCCAGCCGGGCCTTGCCCGGCACCTCGAAGCCCCAGCGCGCCTCGAACAGCTCGGCATAGATCCGTGCCTGCTCGGCGCTATCCAGCTCGGCCATGGGGACCACGCGGCCACCGGCGTCCTCGAACAGGCGCTGCTCGCGACGCTGGTTGTAGCGGAATTTCTTCGACCAGGCTTCCGGCTCGCGGAGCATCGCCAGTTCTTCGCTCTGCCGGCGCAGACCGGCGAAACGCTCGTCGCACAGGGGCGACAGATAGCGGGCGCGCTGCCGCAGGGGCGCCGCGCTACCCGGGGCGGCGGGCAGGATGATCTCGGCGTTGCCCAGGTCGAACAGGGCACGCTGGCGGCGCTTCTTCAGCACCGTACGCGACAGCGCCAGCTCGCGCCCCCAGCAGGGCACCGCGGCCTGCAGGCCATCCGCGCCGGGCCAGCCCAGGTAGCGCACCGGAATGCCGGCCAGTTCGGCCAGGCGGGCGATGACCTCCGGGTGGCTGGCGACGCTGCCGCCATGGCGCTGCCAGGCGGCGGCGTAGTCGGCGGCGGAAATGGTCATCCAGCCGCGTTCGCGCCAGAATCGGAACCTATTCAGCATGGGAGGCGGGCGTCGCGGGAGCGACGTCCTCGAATTGCTTGGCGTGCAGGCGCGCATAGTAGCCGTTCAGCGCCAGCAGCTCGCCATGGCTGCCACGCTCGACGATGCGGCCATGGTCCATCACCAGGATCAGGTCGGCCTTCTCGATGGTGGAGAGGCGGTGGGCGATCACCAGGGTGGTCCGGCCCTGCATGACGCGGTCCAGCGCTGCCTGGATGTGCCGCTCGGATTCGGTGTCCAGCGCCGAGGTGGCCTCGTCGAGGATCAGCAGCGGCGCGTTCTTCAGCAATGCCCGGGCGATGGCCAGGCGCTGGCGCTGGCCGCCGGAGAGCAGCACGCCGTTCTCGCCGACCTGGGTGTCGTACTGCTGCGGCAGGCGCTGGATGAATTCGTCGGCATAGGCTGCCTCGGCCGCCGCCATCACCTGCTCCATCGGCGCCCCGGCCAGATCGCCATAGGCGATGTTGTTGGTGACGCTGTCGTTGAACAGGGTGACGTGCTGGGTCACCAGGGCGATGTGCCGGCGCAGATTGTTCAGCCGATAGTCCTGGATCTCCAGGCCGTCGAGGAGGATCTCGCCCTGCTCGTGCTGGTAGAAACGAGGGATGAGGTTGGCCAGGGTCGACTTGCCGCTGCCGGACCGGCCCACCAGGGCCACCATCTGGCCGGGCTCGGCGACGAAATCGATGCCTTCCAGCACCGGCTTGTCGGTGCCCGGGTAGCGGAAGGTCAGGTTGCGCACCTCCAGCCGACCCTGGACGCGCTCGCGTTCTTCACGGCCGTCGTCGCGTTCGGCGGGCTCGTCGAGCTGCTCGAAGATGCTTTCCGCACCGGCCACGCCGCGCTGGATGGTGGAGCTGACCTCGGAGAGCTGGCGGATCGGCTTGGGCAGCAGGCCGGCCATGGTGATGTAGGCCACCAGGTCACCGGCGGAGGCTTCGCCGCGCAGCCAGAGCACCAGGAACATCAGCACCGCCATGGCCGAGTAGATGACCAGCTGCAGCATGGGCGTATAGACCGCGCCGGTCTTGGTCATGGTCAGCTGCTTGTCGGTGTTGGCCAGACTGGAATCGAGGAAGCGCCGTTGCTCGTAGGTCTCGCCGCCAAAGCTGCGCACCACCCGATAGCCCTGGATGGCCTCGGAGGTGATGTGGGTGACGTCGCCCATGGCCGACTGGATCTTGCTGCTCTGCTTGCGGAACTTGCGACTGGCGCTGGTCACCATCAGGGCGATCAGCGGCAGGATGGCCACCATCACCAGGGTCAGCTTCCAGTTCATCCACAGCAGCGAGGCGAACAGGAAAACCACGGTCATGCCTTCGCGGATCACCACCTTGATCGCCTCGGTGGCGGCACCGGTCACCATGGTGACGTTGAAGGTGATGCGCGAGATCAGGTGACCCGAGTTGTTGGCGTCGAAGTAGCGATTGGGCAGGCGCAGCATGTGATTGAACAGCGCCACCCGCAGGTCGTGCACCAGGCCGAGGGAAACCCGCGCCAGGAAGTAGTTGCCGAGGAAGGAACCGACCCCCTGCCAGGCGGCGATCAGGATGATCATCAGCGGCACCGCCTGCACCAGGTGCAGGCCACCGACGATGGGCCAGCCCGGAAACATAGAGGCGTTGGGGTTGTTCAGGCCATCGACGAAATACTTGAGGATGCCCGCCAGCATCGGCTGGGTGGAGGCGAAGATCAGAAAGCCGACGATACTCAGGGCGAACATGCCGATGTAGGGCCGCACGTAGCCGAGCAGGCGGAAGTAGATCTTCAGACTGGAAGTCTGCGCAGGGGAGTCTTGGCTCATGGTCTCGTCGTGACGCAAAAGCGCCATGTTAACACGCACCCGCCGCTGACCCAGCGGCGGGATTTTCCGCTAGGCTTGCCCTCCCCTGCTCCGGAACGCCCGTCATGCCGCCGCTCATCGCCACCTATGCCGAACTCAAGGACTACTGGCGTGTGGAGGTGCTGGATGCACCCGGCAAACCCTTGCGCCTCAAGCGCCTGTTCCGGCGCGTGACGGCGGGAGAGAGCCCGAGCTTTCTGTTCTGGTATCGCCTGGCGCAATTCCTCTATTGCCGGCCGCGTGGCCTGCTCAACTACCGCAAGCTGGCCGAGCGCATCAATCGTCGGCTGATTCGCCAGCACAACATCGAGATCCTGCTGGGTGCGCGCATCGGCCCTGGGTTGCGGCTGCCCCATCGCATGGGCATCTGCGTATCGAATCTGGCGGTGATCGGACGCAACGTGATGATCCGCCAGCACACCACCATCGGTATCAAGAGCGACGACCCGGCGCAACTCGTGGGCATCTTCATCGGTGACAACGTCAGCCTCGGCGCCCACGTCTGCATCGTCGGCGACCACCTGACCATCGGGCACAACGTGGTGGTCGGCGCCGGCGCCCTGGTGATGCGCGACATCCCCGCCGACAGCCTCTACTACAGTCGCCACGAGGCGGTGATCCGGTCGCTGCCGGGCGCTACGCCCGGGGATGGCGCCCCCTGAGGATGGTCCGCAGCATCTGCGGCAGCACGCCGTACAGATACAGTCGATTGCCCAGCAACTGCCGCCCCAGGTAGCGCAGCACCTTGCCGCGCGAGGCGCCCTTGTAGTGCAGGCGCAGCAGCAGGGCGACATAGAATTTCTCGATGTCGCGAAAGCGCCGCTGGGCCGGAGTTTCCGCTTCCAGCTCGGACAGCGAATGGTCGAGGATGCCCGCGCAGCGCAGCGCCACCGGCTCGTCCCGCGCCAGCGCCTGCACCCGCAGGAAAAAGGACACATCGACGCCATAGAGGGCGAAGCGCTCGTCGAAGACATCGCCGTGGCGGGCGGCGATACGCGCGGCCAGGCCCTGCGTCAGGCACAGGCCCGAACTGATGGTCACGGTGGCCTGGGGATCCAGGGGTCCCTCTGCGGTCACCACCGCCTTGTACTGATGGGGATAGCGGATGGCGCCCGCCCCCAGCACCAGGGGCACCAGCAACTCGGCGTCCTGGCCAAGCGCCTGTAGAAAGCGCCCGTCCACCACGGTGTCCTGGTCGAAGATCACCAGGCGCTCGGCGCCCAGCCGCAGTGCCTGGTTGTAGACCCGACTCAAGGGCGGATTGCCGAGATCTTCCTCGATCAGGACCTCCGTCCAACCCGGGGCCGCCAGCAGCGACTGGCGCTCCGCGGCCGTCAGCGTGCGGGGGCCATTGTTCCAGACCAGCAGGGCACTGTCGGCCGGCAGGCTGGCCGGGGGCTGAGCCAGCAGGCTGTCGAGGGTGGCCGACTCCCCGGGACGTAAGCCATAGAGGACGACGAGAAAGAGCGTTCGCATGGAATTTCCTGGGGATGGCGGCCTAGCCGCGCACCCGCTTGCGCAGGTAGTCGAGGGCCGCGCCGGCTTCGTCGGCCAGGTGCGGACGCGGCAGGTCGTTGGGCCAGATGCCTTCGGCGAAGGCCTGGCGATCGCCGCCGCCGAGACGCTCGCTCAGCGCCCGCTCCCACCAGACGTGACGACAGGCACGGGCGTAGCTGTCCTGGGGCGCCAGGCAGCCATAGAGCAGCTTGCGCCCCAGGCTCGCGCGCTGCTTGTCCAGCCCGGCCAGCTGCCACTTCACCCGCAACCGGGTCCAGACATCGGGCAGCGGCTTGGTCAGGGGCACCTCCTGCCAGTGCTGCTGCAGCGCCGGCGAATAGTCTTCGCCATAGCGCTCGAAGAAGTGCGCCAGCATGAAGTGCAGAAAGCGCTTTTCCGCGTAGTAGTGGCGCACCGGACCGCGCGCCTCGCCGATGGCCAGATCCGCCAGGCTGAACGACAGGGCGATCTGCTCCAGGGTATGGACCTCCTCGTCGTGGCCATGCCAGTCGTCGATCAGGGCGATGGCCCGCTCGACCCGCGGCAGATGACTGCATGCCAGACCGCAGACGCCGCTGTTGTAGAGCCGGGTCTCTTCCGCCGGCTCCTGGCCACGCGCAGCCAGGGCGGCGGCGAAACGGGCGAATTCCGGGCGGGTACGGGCCTTGCGCCAGGACCACTCCTCGATGTCCAGCAGCCCACGCTGCTCATCGATGCCATCGAACAGCGCGGCCAGCGGCGTCTGGACCACGGTATCGCTGTCGAGGAACAGGGTCTTGTCGGCGGCGGGCAGCGCCCAGGCGATGGCGCAGGCCTTGCTGCGATGCAGATAGCCGTGCTGCCCCTGCCAGGCCTTGAGCGTCGCTCCCTCGATGGCCACTACTTCCACCGGCCAGCCGCGATAGTCCTGCGGCCGATCGGTCAGGATACGGAGGGCGATGTCCTGGCCCTGGCGCCAGTGCAGGGCGCTGAGCAGGCTGAACTTCAGCTCCTGCCGATAAGCCTGGGCACCGCCGTAGACGAAATATAGGAGTTGGCGTGTGGGGCGCATGTAAAGCTGCCGGCAAAAATCTGATTCTAGCAACAAGCGGCCGGATAGGTCGCAGGGGTCACTTCACAGCCTGCCACCTTCGGGTAACATGCACGCCCTGACGTTGACGGGTCCTGCATGAAGCCTCTCGAACATTCGCGCTATCTCGAATTGCGCGACGCCGCCCAGGTAGTGGAAGCCGATCACCATGGCGACAAGGTCCTGCGCCTCACCGATGGCAGCTATCTCAAGCTCTTTCGCCGCAAGCGGCTGTTGACCTCGGCGGCGCTGTTTCCCTATGCCCAGCGCTTTGCCGACAACGCCCGCCAACTGGCCGAGCGCGGCATTCCCTGTCCGCAGGTGCTGGAGGTCTATCGCGCCGCCTCGCTGCAGCGCGATCTGGTGCACTACAGCCCGCTGCCGGGCGCCACCCTGCGCCAGCTACGGACCTCGAGCGAGGCCGCGGCGCTGCGCCCCGCCCTGGGTCGCTTCATCGCCGAATTGCACGACAGCGGCGTCTACTTCCGCTCGCTGCACCTGGGCAACGTGGTGCTGACGCCGGAAGGCGAACTGGGCCTGATCGACATCGCCGATCTGCGCTGTCATGCGCGGCGTCTGCCGCTGCGCCTGCGGGTGCGCAACTTCCATCACCTGCTGCGCTACGGCGAAGACCGCGACTGGCTGTTCGAGCCCGGTCGCGAACCCTTCCTCAGGGCCTATGCCGAGGCGTGCCGCCAGCCCCTGGACTGGCGCGAACTCGACCGTCAGCTGCAGGACTAGCTCAGGACTAGACCGGCACCGCCCGTCCCAGCGCCAGCTTGCGCCGGCGCTGCACCTCGGCGCCAACGATCAGCGCCGCGGGCAACAGCACCAGCGGCCACAACTCGTCCGGATTGCCGATCAGCTTGGCGCCGTCGAAATTGAGCATCAGCAGGGCCACCACCAGATAGAGTCCCCAGGGATCGCGCTGGCGCAGGGCCGCGCCCAGGCTGGCCAGCATCAGCACGCCGAAGATCAGCAGCGACACCAGGCCGGTGTAGATGCCGAAGGAGACGAAGATGTTGTGCGGATGCTGGATGGCTTCGGTGCCATGCAGCAGGTCGTGACTCTGGTAACCCAGGCCGCAGCCCAGCCACCAGCCGCAGGACTCCCAGTCCTTGATCATGAAGTGGAACAGCTCGATGCGTCCGGAATCCGCCCGGCCCCAGAAGGCGACGAACCAGGCTTCGGTATGCACCACCTGGACCACCCCGGCGATCAGGGCACTGACCAGCACGACCAGCGCCAGGGTGCGCAGCGGAAAGCGCGGAAAGGCGAACAGTACGCCGAGGGCGGCCAGGAAGCCGATGCCCACCAGGCCGGTACGGGTCTGCAGGGCGAAGGAGATGCCGACGATGCTGACCACCACCGCCGCCAACAACTCGATCCAGCGCCGCTCACGGATCCAGGTGGGGGCGGCCAGGCCGCCCAGGCAGACCATCCAGATGCTTACATAGATGGGATTGGAGATGCGTCCCGGCAGGTGGATCACCCGCTGGCCGACGGCATAGTGACCGGTCAGCCAAAACACCAGGCTGGAGCCCACGGCATAGGCGCAGACCACCCAGAAGGCCAGGCGCACGAAACCAGGGCGACGAAAGAAGTCGCCGTCCACCAGGCAGGCCACGGTCAGTACGAACAGCAGCACATAGAGGATGTGCTTGAAGAACTGCCCCTCCTCGGCCCGTGCCCCCGGCACGATGAACCAGGCGAGAAACACCAGCCAGAGCAGCAGCAGCGGCGAACGCCAGTCGATCAGCCGCGGCCGCAGGACGAAAAGGATCAGCGCCGGCAGGGCGATCGCCGCATAGAAGTAGCTGTTGATCCACTTGGCCGTGGGGATGCACAGGTAGGCGGCCATGAACACCAGCACCGCCAGGGTGAAATAACGGCTGTGCTGCAGGCGATCGAGCAGGGGTGTCACCACAACAGGGCTCCCAGGAGTGCGCCGACCAGGAAGGCCAGTGCCAGTTTGATGCGTTCCATGCGCCGGCGCTTCTGCCTGTCGTTGCGATCCTTGTCGCTGACCACGTGCTGGCCGAAGCCGATGTGCAGCACGGCATCGTTTTCCAGGATCAGCGCGTGGCGCTGGGCGTCGGCATAGCGGCGGGACAGTTCCTTCTCGCCGCTCAGGTCGCCATAGGGGGCGTGCAGCAGGTAGTCGGCACGCCGGCGCAGACCGGGATTGAAGGAAAAGCCCTGCCATTCGGGCTTGTGCGAGCCGACTTCATGGAAGGCGATGCCGGCATGCACCTGCCGCGGCTTGAGATAGACGTAGGGGCTGTGGATCGCCAGGTCATGGGCATGGCTGCGCAGCCAGACCTGCAGCGCCTGGGGATCGGCCTCCAGCAGCGCCTGGGAATCCTCGATGAAGCCGGGGCGATAGAAGGCCCAGTCGTCTTCACAGTGGAAGATCCAGCTGGTCTCGACCCGGGCATAGGCGGCGTCGACGCTGCGCATCTGGCCAAGCTTGGGATTGTTGACGATGAACTCGGTATGTTCGCGCCAATGGGCGGGGATGCAATCCCGTACCGCCTCGTCGCCGGAGTCCTCGGTGATGAAGACGCGGCGGATGGGCGCGGTGTTGAATTCGTCGAAGGTCGCCAGCGTCTGCCGCAGCAGATCGAAGCGCCCGCAACTGGTGACGACCATGGAGATGTCGCTGTCGGCGGAAAACTGCACGTTCTACCCTTTCTGCCAGTTGAGTCGAAAGCCGGACCTCGGGCAGCGCATCAGCGTCCCAGCCTGCCGAGCAGGCGGTGCAGGAACCCCGGAGCGACTGCCGGTCGCAGCGCTGGGGTTATAGCCGAAACGATGCGCTCACCCAAGTGGCCGAAAGCGAAAGAGTGACGCGCCAGGGCCTCTCCAGCCCTGGCGATGGCCGCGGCGTGCGCCGGATCGCCACGCAGCCGGGCGAGTTTCTCGCGCAACTCGTCCAGCGAGCGATAGAGCACCACGTTGACGCCATCCGCGAAACCCAGGGCGCGGTTCTCCTCTTCACCCTGATCGAAGGTGAAGAGCACGCAGCCGCAGGCCATGGCCTCGAAGTTCTTGATCATGTATTCGCCCATGCCGACATCGGCGCCAACGAAGTAGCGGATGCGGTTGAGGGTCTGCAGGTATTCGTCGCCCGAGCGGGTCTTGGTGATCAATAGCGGCTCGACCCTAGCCAGGTCTTCCAGCAATTGCTTGCGCCCGCTGTAGGCCACGCTGCCGAGGCTGCCGACGAAGCCCAGTTCGATGTCGCGTTCGAGCCCCAGGTCGCGCAGGCGGCTGTCGTCGTAGCCCTTGGGCACGAAGTGGGCGTCCACCCCCTCCTCCTGCAGCCGCCGCGCCACCCCGGCGCCGGAGACCAGCACCCGGACATGGGGCATGGCCCGGTAGTAGCGGCTGAATTTGCCGGTGTACTTGCAGGGGATGAAATTCTGGTAGGCGTCGTGCTCCAGTTCCACCAGATTGGGCAGGCTGCGGATGAAGGCGACCTGCCTGAGCTGCTTCTTGAATCTGAGAAACAGCAGGATGCGATCGTATTGCTCGGGCTGGGGCACCGCGCGGCGGAAATAGCCGCGCAGATCGGCCTGTTCCTCGTCACTCAGCCAGCGCAGGTCACAGTCGCAGTGGGCGGCGATGCTGGCATAGAAGTGGTCCAGCAGGATGCGTTGCTCCTTCTGGACCAGGAACAGGACTTTCACGGCGCCGGGGCCTTGAAGGCGGCGACCATCGGCAGCCGCCAGAAGTCGCGGCGCACCGCTTCGTCGGAGAAGCGTTCGGCCAGGCGCTCGCGCATGTGCTGCACGCAGGCGCGTCTCTGGCTCGGCGCCAGACGGCCGAGGTGCTGCAGGCCCTGGCCGAGGGCTTCGGCGTCGCCCAGGGGAAAGAGGAAGCCGACCCCCTCGACGATCTCCCGGGCGCCGCCGCAGGAGGTGGCGATCAGCGGGACGCCGGCGGCCATGGCCTCCAGCAGGACCATGCCGAAGGGCTCGTGGTCGGAACTCAGGGCGAAGACGTCGAAAGCCTTGAAATAGCGCCGGGCGCCGTCCACCTGACCAAGGAATAGCACCCGGTCGGCGATGGCCAGTTCGCGGGCCAGGTCCTTGAGGTCTTCCTCCAGGCGGCCCTTGCCGAGGATCGCCAGCAGGGCATTGGCCGGCAGATTCGGCAGGGCGGCGGCGAAGCCGCGCAGCAGGGTGGCCTGGTCCTTGTCCGGGTGCAGGCGACCGACGTTGCCGACGATCCAGGCGTCCTGGGGCAGCTTGAGCCCGGCGCGGGCCTCGTCGGCCGGCAGCAGTTCGCGTTCCACCGCCTCGACGTCCAGACGGTTGTAGAGGGTCTCGATGCGCTCGGCCGGCCAGTCCTTGAGGCGCTGGCGCAACTCGTCGCGCACCGCGTCGGAGACGCCCAGCAGGGTCAGGCGCTTGCTCATCAGCTTGGCGAACAGCCGCCGGCCGAGCCGGTCGTAGTCGCCAAAGGCATGGTGGACGCCGATCACCGGGAGGTTGGTGGCCAGACAGGCGATCCAGATCGGCTTGAATCTATGGGCGATGACGAAGCGGATACCGCGCGAGCGGACGATCTCGCGCAGCGCCTGGATGGCGCCGAGCTTGAGTCCGCGCACGTCCTTGGAGGAGTACTCGAGGAACAGCACCTCGTCGCTGCCGCAACCGGCGGCCACCTCGGCATCGGCCGTGCCGGTGAGAAAGACCGTGGTGACACGATAGCCGCTGCCCGCGAAGAGGCTGGCGGTCTGGCGGGCGCAGTCGAGGAAGGGACCGTCGTAGCCATGACAGAACTGCAGCACCCGCGGTTCGGCGGAACGCGTCATAGCCCGGCCCCCTCCTTGATCACCAGGACGTCTTCCATGATCAAGTACTGCAGGTCCGAGCCGAAGAACATGTTCAGGGCGTCGGTGGGCGAGCAGACCATGGGTTCGCCGCGGCGGTTGAGCGAGGTATTGAGGGAAACGCCGTTGCCGGTGAGCTTTTCCAGCTCGACCATGAGGTCGTACCAGCGCGGATTGTGCCGGCGCTCCAGCACCTGGGCGCGGGAGGTGCCGTCTTCGTGGACCACCTCGGGCACCCGGTTCTTCCACTCGTCATTGACCTCGAAGGTAAAGGTCATGAAGGGCGAGGGATGGTCGACCTTGAGCATCTGCGGCGCCACGGTATCGAGCATGGACGGGCAGAAGGGCCGCCAGCGCTCGCGGAACTTGATCTGGGCGTTGATGCGATCGGCCACGCCCGGCACGCTGGGGCAGCCGATGATGGAGCGACCGCCCAGGGCGCGCGGACCGAACTCCAGCCGGCCCTGGAACCAGGCCACCGGATTGCCGGCCACCATGATCTCGGCGATGCGCCGGGGCATGTTGTCGATCCGCTCCCACTTGGGTGCGTTGGGATGGCGGGCGCAGGCGGCGATGACGTCTTCGTTGCTGTAGCCGGGGCCGAGATAGACGTGCTCCATCTTCTCCACCGGCACGCCACGGGCGTGGGAGACATAGGCGGCAGCGCCGACGGCGGTCCCGGCGTCGCCCGAGGCGGGCTGGACGAACAGCTCCTTGACCTCGGGACGGGCGATGATCTTCTGGTTGAGCTTGACGTTGAGCGCGCAGCCGCCGGCAAAGGCGATCTTCCCGGTCTGGCGGATGATGTCGCCCAGGTAGTAGTCCATCATCTCCAGCGCCAGGCGTTCGAACAGTGCCTGCATGCTGGCGGCATAGTGGATGTAGGGATCGTCGGCGATGTCGCCTTCACGCTTGGGCCCCAGCCACTCGATCAGCTTGGGCGAGAAGTAGTAGCCTTTGCCCTTTTCCTTGTAGCGGCGGAAGCCGATGACGTTGGCGTAGTCGGTGTTGATGATCAGCTCGCCGTTCTCGAATTTCGCCAGGCGCGAGAAATCGTACTTGCTGGCATCGCCATAGGGCGCCATGCCCATGACCTTGAATTCGCCGTCGAGCATCTCGAAGCCGAGGAATTCGGTGAGGGCGCCATAGAGGCCACCCAGGGAGTCCGGGTCGTAGAACTCCTTGATCTTGTGGATCTTGCCGTTTTCGCCGTAGCCGAAGAAGGTGGTGGCGTACTCGCCCTTGCCGTCGATGCCGAGGATCGCGGTCTTTTCGCTGAAACCCGAGCAGTGATAGGCACTGGAGGCATGGGCCAGGTGGTGCTCGACGGCTTCCAGCTTGACCTTCTTCAGGTCGAAGCCGAGCTGCATCAGGCACCACTCGATGCGCTTCTGATAGCGGTGGTAGCGACGATTGCCGAACAGGATGGCATCCAGGGCGCGATCCGGGGCGTAGGCGTAACGCTTGGCGTAGTGCCAGCGGGCTTCGCCGAAGAGACTGATAGGCGCATAGGGAATGGCCACCACGTCGACATCGGCGGGGCTGATCCCGGCCTGTTCCAGGCAGAACTTGGCCGACTCGTAGGGCATGCGATTCTTGGCATGCTTGTCGCGCACGAAGCGTTCTTCTTCCACCGCGGCGATCAGCTTGCCGTCGATATAGAGCGCGGCGGAGGGATCGTGGCTGAGGGCGCCGGACAGGCCAAGGACGGTCAGGGACACAGGTAAAGCCTCTGTACAGGGCGAAGCCAGAGGAGTTCGCCGGGGTTTCGCGAGGCCGCTGCAGGCCCGCCTCGCCTCAAAAACGGCGAATTATAGCCGTTCAGGCAGGCCACGGGTAATGGCCGCACGCCGGAGCGGGGCCTAGCGCACGGCGATTCAGCCCCGGTACAGATGGCGGGTCGGCGCTCAGGCTGGCGGCAGGCGCTCGTCGAGCAGGCGATGCAGGGCGCTGTCGGCCGGCCAGTTGCGCAGCAGCCGGGCGCGGTCGCGGGCATAGGCGGCGGCGTAGGCACGGTCGCTGGCGTGGGCCTGGAGGGCGTCGAGGTCGATCACCAGCCAGCGACCTTCATGCCAGATCAGGTTGGTGCCTTTGAAATCACCATGGCCGAGGCGCTCGCGACGCAGGGCCTCGACCAGCGCCAGCAGGGCGTCCAGCTCGACCGCGGGTGGCGCCGACTGCACATAGGGCGCGAAGCGCTCCAGCAGATTGGGTCCGTCGACGAAGGGCGTGACCAGATAGGCGCGTCCGCGCAGGCCAAGAAAGCGGCGCTCGCGCACGGCCAGCGGCTCGGGAGTGGGAATGCCGAGGAATCGCAGCCGGTGCCCTTCGCGCCAGCTGTGCCAGGCTCGGCTCGGTCGCCAGAAGCGCGTCAGCCAATGGCCGAAGCCCTTGATGTTATATCTCTTGAGCACCAGGTCCTGGTCCTGCCACTGCACGCGGGCCACGGTGGCGGCGCCGCCGTCCTTGAAGGTCGGCAGACCGGCCAGGGCGGCGTCGGGATCGGCCAGCAGGCCTTCCAGGCGACTCAGCCAGGTGCGCCGCACGGCGATCAGGCCAAAGGCGCTGCGGGTGACGGCGAACAGGGTGCATTCCCGGCCGCTCTTCTTCAGGTAGTCGGCCAGGCGCCAGCGGCGGATCTCGGCGATACGCGCCAGCAGGGCTTCCAGGCGCAGGGCGTGTTCGGCATTGACCAGCAGGTAGTGGATCAGCAGCTCTTCCAGCTGGGCATCCAGGGCGGCCGGCAACTGGGCGAAGAACACCGCCAGATTCTCCTGCACCCGCGCCTGGGACAGCGGCTGGCCGACGGTCTCGGCCTGGATGTCCGCCGCGTCTATGACCAGGGCGGCGCCGTCCTTGACCAGCAGGTTGTCCAGGTGCAGGTCGGCTTGCCAGAGCCCCTGGGCATGCAGCCGCGCCAGGGTGGCGAGGGCCGCGCCGAGCAACGCGTCCTGTGCCGGCGACAGGGGCGGTTCGGTGGCGAGCGGCTGCCAGAGCTGCTCGACGCTGGGCGCCGCCGCGATGAAGTCGAACAGCAGCCAGGCGCCCTGCCCGCTCACCTCGCCGCTCTCCAGCAGCGCGGGGGTCGGCGCCGCGGCGGCCGCCAGCAGGCGACAACCCTCGCGCTCGCGGGCGAATTGCCGACTCGCGCGCTCGCCGACCAGCAGCTTGGCCAGCACCCGTCGGCCCTGCCAGCGGGCCTCGCCGACATAGCGCTGACCGGGCAGCACCCTGAGCAGCGACAGCAGTTCCAGCTCGCCGCTGGGCAGTTCGATGCGCAGTGGCAGGGTCGGCGCACGACCGGCCTTGGCCAATTGCTCCAGGGTCATGCCTTGCGCTCCTTGTGGCGGCGACGCCCGGCCAGACGCCGACTCCAGTCGCGTACGGCGGCGCTGTCCAGCGGCTGGTCCAGATAACTCGCCAGCAAGCGGGCGACGTCCGGTTCACTCCATTGCGGCGCGCGGCGCAGCAGGGGTTCGAGATCGCGCAGGCGATCGCGCCGGCCGAACAGCAGCGGCCGGGTCTTTTCCAGATCGATCAGCCGCGCGGCCAGGCCTTCGCCCTGACGCTGCAGGAACAGATGCTTGGGATAGAAGCAGCCGTGCACCTGGCCGGCGCCGTGCAGCTGGCGAGCCAGTTCGCCGACGGCGACCAGCACCGCCTGGCGCTCCTCGGGGGCCAGGTGCGCCCAGACGCGCAGCCAGCTGTCGAGATCGCGCCAGTCATCCAGCGCCCGGGTCAGCAGGATGGCGCGCCAGCCCTGGTCATCGCGGCGCTCGCCGTAATAGGCCAGCGCCAGCGCCGGGATGCCGCGCTCGGCGTAGCGGCGGATGTTGCGACTCTCGCGGGCGAAGGTCGGCTCGCCCAGCGGGCGGGCCAGGGTGCGGGTCAGGTAGTCGCGCTGGCGCTTGAGGTAGTAGCCATGGCCGCCAACGTCCAGGCGAAACACCTGGCTGAAGCCGCCGCGTCCCTGGTTGGGTTCGTCCACCGCGGTCAGCTCCAGCGCCCACAGCGCCGCGAAGCTGTCCAGGCCCTGGCCGGCCAGCACGGCGCGATCCTCGGCCGCCCACACCTCGTTCATTCCCGCCCCTTGAAATAGTCCAGTACCTCGCGGACGCGCCCCTTGTCGTTGTCACTGAGGCGCGCGCGACCGCGGTATTGCAGATAGAACCTGAGGCGCTGGGTGCGCGACAGCTGGTACTTGGCCACCTTGTCCAGGCAGGCCAGGTCCTTGACGATGCGCCAGCGCAGCCAGTGGCCGACCCAGAAGGCGCCGGCCGGGCAATCGATGAGATAGAGCACGCCCTGGCCATCCACCAGCAGGTTGCGCCACTTGAGATCGTTATGGACGAAATGGTGGTCGTGCAGGGTACGGGTCGCCGCGGCCAGCTGGCGGCTGACGCTGTCCACCCAGACCCGGTCGCGCAGGCGGGGATCCTCGCGGCGGGCCAGCTCGGCAAGATCCAGGGTGTCGGGAATCTCGCGGGTGATCATGGCGCCGCGGGCGAAGCCCCGGGGCGAACGCTCCATCCCCCAGGCCACCACCGGCGCGGTGGCGATGCCCCACTTGGCGAAACGCTTGAGATTCTGCCACTCGGCCTTGACCCGCGGCCGCCCGACATAGCGCCGCAACCCCTTGCCGGCGCCGTGGTAGCGCTTGACGTAGTAGCGGATGCCGTCGCGCTCGATGCGCACCACTTCCGACAGCGGATCGCTGGTCAGGCGTTCGCCGCCGAGGGCGAACACCGCTTCCAGGGTGGCGAATTCGGGCAGGTGGGCGACGCTGGAATCGATGCGCCAGTCAGCCATCAGAGCCGATCCCCGTAGCGTTCCTTGCGTTCCAGCAAGGCGGCGGCCTTGCGTTCCAGACGCGCCAGCAGCGGCGCCTCGTCGCGCAGGATCTCGCGCAGCGGCCGCTGGAAGTAGCCCTGCAGGAAGCGCAGGAAGTCGCGCCGCGTCAGGCCGATGCCCAGGGCGGAGAAATACAGCCCGGCCAGGTCCTTGTCGCGCCAGCGCCGGGGCACCTGGGTGCGGCACTGGGCGCGGTGCAGGTCGATCAGCCAGAGTCGCAGAGTGGCCACGGTGACCGGCTGGGCGGTGTCGAGCAGGAAATGGCAGATGTAGCAATCGCGATGGTTGACGCCCGCCCGGTGCATGGCGCCGGTCATGCGCGCCACCTCGGCGATCAGCGCCCGCTTGAGCAGGGGCTCGGGCGGCTGGCGGAGCCAGTCGAGGCTGAAGTCTTCGAGACTGACGGTGGGGGCCAGCTCCTCGGTGATGATGAAGGAGTGCTGGGTCGCCGGATTCGCGCCCCGCTCGCCAAAGGCCACCGCGGTCATGGTCGGCACGCCGACCTGGTGCAGTCGCTCGATGGCCTGCCATTCCTGGCGCGCACCCAGCACCGGCTGCTTGGCCTGCAGCAGATTCTTGGCGATCTCGCCCCAGCCGATGCCGCGGTGGATCTTGACGAAGTAGCCACGGCCGGCCACCTCGGTGCGCAGGGTGCGGCGTCCGTCCAGCTCGCGATAGACCTGGCCCTGCAGGGCCTCCACGGCGACGAAGGGATCCTGGCCGGCCCAGCGGCTGGCGAAGGGCTCACGCAATTCCAGGGTCATGCCACCCCCAGGATGACATCGGCGGCACGTTCGGGCAGCGAATAGAGATCGGCGCTGGCGGCGAAGGCCAGGCCATTGCGGCCCTGCACCGCGCGGCGCGCGGGATCGGCCAGCAGCTCGGCGAGCATCCGGTCCAGCGTCTCCTGGGCGAAGGGTGACGGTACCACCGCGCCGGCGCGGGCCTCGTCGATATAGTGGGCATAGCCGCAGACGTCGGTGACCAGCACCGGCAGCCCGGCGACCAGCGCCTCCAGCAGCACGGTGCCGGTGTTCTCGTTGTAGGCCGGATGGATCAGCAGATCGGCGCCGAGCAGGAAGCGCGGGATGTCGCTGCGCCCCTTGAGGATCTCGACCCGGTCACTGACGCCCAGGGCCTTGGCCTGCAGCAGGAAGGGCTTGGGATCGTCCTGGCCGATGGCGAACAGCCGGGTGCGCTTGCGCAATTCCTTGGGCAAAGAGGCCAGGGCGCGCAGGCTGCGATCCAGCCCCTTGGTCTTGAAGCCGGAGCCGATCTGCACCAGCAGCAGCTCGCCCTCCTCCAGCCCGAATTCGCGCCGGAAGTCGGCGCGGATCTCGGCGGCGTTGGCCGGCGCGCGGCGATCGGCGGCGATGCCCGGCGGCAGGAGGTGGAAGCGCGGCGTCGGCGTGGCGTAGTGCTTGACGAACAGCGGCTGCTGCACCTCGGAGATCATCAGGATCTCGGTCGACGACTCGGGGGCGAACACCGCGCGCTCGTATTCGGCGAAGTGGCGATAGCGACCCCACTGGCGATACAGCGGATTGCGCAGGGTCTGGGCCTTGTCCTCGAAGCAGGGATCGGCGGCATAATAGACGTCCAGCCCCGGCATCTTGTTGAAGCCGATCACCCGGTCCACCGGATCGCGGGCGAGGTCGGCCTGCAGCCAGGCGTGGAATTTCTCGTTGCGCCGGTGATTGAACAGGGCGCTGACCCTGGCCACCCGCACGTCGAAGCCCTCCGGCACCGGGCCTTCCCAGATCAGGGTGTAGACGCGGATGGCATGGCCCCGGCGCTGGCACTCCTGGGCGATGCGCAGGAAGTCCCGCTGCAGGCCGCCAAAGGGAAAGTACTTGTAGAGCACGAAAGCCAGGGTCATGCGGGGAGGTCTTCCAACAGCAGGGTTTCCAGTTCCAGTTCGACCCGCTCCGGGGTCAGGGCGGCGAGACTGGCCGCGGGCTGGTCGCGCGGCTCGTCGGTGCCGTCCAGCCCCACGGCGCTCAGGTGCACCTGGGAGCGGCCATAGGCGCCGACCTTCTTCGGACTGGTCGGGCCATAGAGCGACACGGTGGGCACGTCCAAGGCCGCGGCCAGATGACCGAGGCCGGTATCCACCGCCACGCAGGCGCGGGCGCCGGCCAGCACCTTGGCCACCCCGGCGAGATTCAGTCGCGGCAGCACCTGGACGCCATCCAGGCCGTCGGCGATGCGTTCGGCACGGGCATGTTCCGCCTCGCTGCCCCACAGCAGTCGCACCGGCCAGTCCAGCCGGCTCATGCGCTCGGCCAGTTCACGCCAGTGGGCCTCGGGCCAGTGCTTGCTGACCCAGGTGGTGCCGTGCAGGAAGACCACATAGGGCGTCTCGTTGGGGCCGGCCAGGCGTTGCCGATCCAGGCCGTAGTCACCCACGCCCGCCGGCAGCGGATAGTCCAGGGCCTGGGCGAACAGCTGGCGGATCCGCTCCAGGGCGTGCTGCCCCTTGGCGACATGATAGCGCTCGTCATAGAAGCGGCTGGCCAGGGGCTCGCGGGCGGAGTTGCGGTCAAGACCGGCCACCGGCGCCTCGGCGTAGCGGGTCAGCCAGGCGCTCTTGAGCAGGCCCTGGGCATCGATCACCCGGTCATAGCGCTGCTCGCGCACGCGCGCCTTGAATTCGCCCCACTCGCCACTGGCCCAGGCGGAAAAGGGCTGCTTGCGCCAGCGGCGCAGGGCCACCGGGATCACCTGGCTCACGGCCGGGTGCCAGGCGGGAATCTCGGCGAAGCCCTCCTCCACCACCCAGTCGAAGCAGATGCCGGGGATGGCCCGGGCCGCATCGGTCAGGGCCGGCAGGGTATGGATGACATCGCCGAGAGAGGAGGTCTTGATCAGCAGCACGCGCATCTAGCCCACCTCGACCGGATCGGCGACCAGGCGGCCGAGCGCCTCCTGCACCAGGCTCGGCTGCAGCAGGCGCAGGCAATCGTAATGGCCGAAACGGCAGGTACGGTCGAAGCAGGGACTGCACTCCAGCCCCAGGCGCACCACCTCGACCTGGCTGGCCAGCGGCGGCGTGAAGCCCGGCGAGGTGGAGCCATAGACCGCCACCAGCGGGCGATCCAGGGCGGCGGCCACGTGCATCAGACCGGAATCGTTGCTGATGACCGCACCGGCACAGGAAAGCAGGTCGATGGCCTCGGCCAGGGAAGTACGCCCGGCGAGGTTATAGACATCCTCCTCGAAACCGGGGGTGACCCACTCGCGGATCTCTTCGCCACCGGGGGCGTCCTTCTGCGAGCCGAACAGCCAGACCTGCCAGCCCTGACGCAGCCGGGCGTCGGCCACGGCGGCGTAGTGCTCGGCCGGCCAGCGCTTGGCCTCGCCGAATTCGGCGCCCGGGCAGAGCGCCAGCACCGGCCGGTCCAGGCTCAGGCCGAAGCGCTCCAGGGCGGCGTCACGGCTGGCCGGGTCGATGGCCAGCCGTGGCTTGGGATAGGGTTTGGGCAACTCCGTACCGGGCGCATAAGCCAGCGCCATGAAGCGCTCGATCATCAGCGGATAGCGCGCCTTGTCGAGGGTGCGGATGTCGTTGAGCAGGCCGAATCTCATCTCGCCGCGCCAACCGGTACGCGTGGGGATGCCGGCGAAATAGGGCACCAGCGCCGACTTCAGCGAGTTGGGCAACAGGATCGCCTGGTCATAGCGACCGCGCAGCTGCTGGCCGATACGCCGGCGGGTGGCCAGTTCGAAGGCGCCGTGGCCGAGGGGAAAGCTCAGGGCTTCGCGCACCTCGGGCATGCGCTCGAGCAGCGGGCGACTCCACTCGGGGGCGAGGACGTCGATCTGGCAGTCGGGGTGCTGGCGCTTGAGACAGACGAAGAGGGTCTGCGCCATCACCATGTCGCCGACCCAACTGGGTCCGATGATCAGAATATTCATGCTGGAAGGCGATCGGCACCTAGCGGGTGGCCGACTCCCACTCCCTCAGGCCCGGCCTGATCGAAAGCTCGCGCACGGACATCGACATCTTGCCTCTCCTTACTGATGACGGCCTAAAAGGTGGCCGGATTGCCGGACGGCGTGTCCAGCCCCAGGCCGTGCCAGATACGGCGCACTTCGTCGCGCTCGGCGAGAAAGCCGTCGGCCGGCACGTTGCCCGGCTGCTTCTGCAGCACCAGGCGGTGCAGCGCGGCGCGGTAGACCTTGTAGGCTTCGCGCAGGGCAATGGCGTCCGTGGCCGGTACCAGACCAGCCGCTTCGAGGGATTCCAGGATGCGGATGTTGTCGGGAAAACGCAGCAATTCGGGATGCTGCCACGACCAGGCCAGAACGGCATATTGGACCATAAATTCGATATCGACGATACCGCCGGCATCCTGCTTGAGGTCGAAGCGCTGCTCCGGCCGGCGCGCGTTCGGCCCCAGTCCGCCGGCGGTCACCGCGGTGCCGAGGTTGTCGAGCATCTTGTCGCGCATGCCGGCCACGTCGGCCTGCAGGGTCGCCAGCTCCCGCTGCCGACCGAGGATGCGCGCCCGCACCGCGTCGAAGCGCTCGCCAAGCCGCGGGCAACCCGCCACCACCCGCGCGCGCACCAGGGCCTGGTGTTCCCAGGTCCAGGCCTCGCTCTGCTGGTAGCGCTCGAAGGCCTCCAGCGAGCTCACCAGCAGCCCCGCCGCGCCGGACGGCCGCAGGCGCATGTCCACCTCGTAGAGGGTGCCCACCGGGGTGGTGGTGGTGAGCAGATGGATGATGCGCTGGCCGAGGCGATTGAAGAACTGGGCGCCATCCATGGGCTTGGCGCCATCGGTCTCGGCCAGGGGATCGGCGTCGTGGATGAACACCAGGTCGAGGTCCGAGCCATGGCCGAGTTCGATGCCGCCGACCTTGCCGTAGCCGACGATGACGAAGTCCGGCTGGCAGGGCGAGCCGTCGCGCCGCTGCGGCGTGCCATGGCGCTGCACCAGCTGGCGCCAGGCCAGGCCGAAGACCTCTTCGAGGATCACCTCGGCGAGCCAGGTGAGATAGTCGCTGACCTTCATCAGCGGCAGGCTGCCGGCGATCTCCGCCGCCGCCACCCGCAGGCTGTGGGCGCGCTTGAAGTGACGCAGCACGTCCATCTGCTGCTCCAGGTCCTCTTCGGGCAGGCGCATCAGGCGCTCGCGCAATTCGGCGGCCAGTTCCGGCTTCTGCGGCGGATGATAGAGCCGGCCCTCGTTGAGCAGTTCGTCGAGCAGCGCCGGATAGCGGGTGATCTGCTCGGCCACCCAGGCACTGGCGCCGCAGAGCTCCAGCAGCCGCGCCAGGGCCGGCGGATTCTCGCTGAGCAGGACCAGGTAGGCGGAGCGTCGCGCCACGGCTTCCACCAGCGGCAGCACCCGCTCCAGCGCCCGATCGGGTTGCTCGTCGGCGCTGACCGCATCCAGCAGCCGCGGCATGAAGGCATCCAGGCGCTCGCGACCGGCGCGCTGCATGGCCCGCACCTGGCCGCTGGCCCGCAGACTGGCCAGCAATTCCAGCGCCTGCTCCGGCGCCTGGAAGCCCGCCGCGCGCAGTCGCGCCAGAGACTCCTCGGGGTCGAGCAGGTCGTCCCACAGCGGCAGCCAGCTGTCTTCCAGCTCGGCGCTCTGGGTCTCCTCCTCGGGATCGGCGATGGTCTGCTGGAAGTGCCAGTCGATGCGGCTGCGCCAGCCGTCGAGCGCCGCGCTGAAGTCATCCCAGTCGGCATGCCCCATGAGGAAGGCCACCCGCGCCCGGCCCTGGGGGTCCACCGGCAGGGTCTGGGTCTGCTGGTCGGCGATGGCCTGCAGCCCGTGCTCCACATAACGCAGGAAGCAATAGCCCTCGCGGAGCTCGGCTTCCGCCGCGGCCGGCAGATAGTCGCGCTCGCGCAGACTGGTCAGCACCCTGAGCAGCGGGCGCTGCTGCAGCGCCGGATCGCGCCCGCCATGGATCAGCTGGTAGGCCTGGGCGATGAATTCCACTTCGCGGATGCCGCCCGCGCCCAGCTTGACGTTGTCGGTCATGCCGCGCCGGCGCACCTCCTGGCGGATCAACTGCTTCATGCTGCGCAGGGCTTCGATGGCGGAGAAATCCAGATAGCGCCGATAGACGAAGGGCCGCAGCAGGGTCAGCAACTCGGCGCCGCTGGCCTGATCGCCGCCGACCACCCGGGCCTTGATCATGGCGTAGCGTTCCCAGTCGCGGCCCTGGTCCTGGTAATAGAGCTCCATGGCGGCAAAGCTCAGCACCAGGGCGCCGGCGCTGCCATAGGGTCGCAGGCGCATGTCGACGCGAAAGACGAAGCCCTCCACCGTGGTGGCGTCCAGCGCCTTGATCAGTCGCTGCCCGAGGCGGGTGAAGAATTCCTGGTTGTCCTGCTCGCGCCGCGCGCCGCGCGTCTCCCCGCCCTCGCCATAGGCGAAGATCAGGTCGATATCGGACGACAGATTCAGCTCTCCCGCACCGAGCTTGCCCATGCCCAGCACCACCAGCTGCTGGGGCTGACCGCTGTGGCGCCCGGTCGGCACGCCGAACTGGCTGCACTGCTCGGCATAGAGCCAGGCGCAGGCCTGGTCGATACAGGCGTCGGCCAGGTCGCTGAGGTCGCGACAGGTCTCCACCAGATCGGCGCGCCGGGTCAGGTCGCGCCAGACGATGCGCACCTGCTGCAGCATGCGGAAGCGCCGCAGCCGGCGTCCCAGCTCGGCTTCGTCCGGGCAGTCGGCCAGGGCCTCGCGCAGGCGCTGCGCCATCGCCCCCGGCGCCAGCGACAGCTCCAGATCGCCGCTGTCGACCAGCGCCAGGCAAGGCTCGGGCAGGCGGCAGAACTGCTCGACGACGAAATCACTGAGGGCGGCCACCCGCCGCCACTCGGCGCGCAGCGGCGCGGACCAGTTCGCCTCGCGGGCCGCCGCCGCGGGTAGCGGGGCCAGGGCGTCGGCCAGGCGCCGGTCGGCGAGTTCGGCACAGGCGACAAGAGTCGGAGGCAGTTCGGGACGAAGGAGGGGTATCATGGGCAGTCCTGCGCAGGGACGGTCGAACCCCACCACCCTGCCGCGAACCCCCTACCAGGGACATTCCGACGGACCACCTGGTCCGAGCGGGAACCGTTTTCACGCCCGTGGTTCGGAGTTCGCGAGCCCTCGAGCAGCGCGTTCGACAAACGTCGAATTGTTTTTTATCGCATTACAGCTCGGAGCTGAAACGGATTTGAATTTGTAGTAAAACTACACGCTGATCGGAACCGTCCGGTCATAAATCCAAGAATTTTCGCTGCCCCCAAGAGGCCGGCGGCGACCCTGAGGCGACCGATTTTGGAAGCCTTTCCGCCCTGGAGCAAGCCATGCAAGATCTCGATCCCGTCGAAACCCAGGAATGGCTGGACGCCCTGGAGTCCGTCCTCGACCACGAAGGCGAGGAGCGCGTTCATTATCTGATGACCCGCATGGGCGAACTGGCTACCCGCAGTGGTACCCAGCTGCCCTACTCCATCAATACCCCCTATCGCAACACCATTCCGGTGACCAAGGAAGCCCATATGCCGGGCGACCTGTTCATGGAGCGACGCATCCGCTCGCTGGTTCGCTGGAACGCCCTGGCGATGGTCATGCGCGCCAACCTCAAGGATCCGGATCTGGGTGGTCACATCTCCACCTTCGCCTCCAGCGCCACCCTCTATGACATCGGCTTCAACTATTTCTGGAAGGCGCCCAACGAAGAGCACGGCGGCGACCTGATCTACTACCAGGGCCACGCGTCCCCCGGCGTCTATGCCCGTGCCTTCCTGGAAGGCCGCCTCTCCGAAGACCAGATGAACAACTTCCGTCAGGAAGTGGACGGCAAGGGCCTGTCGAGCTACCCGCACCCGCACCTGATGCCCGACTTCTGGCAGTTCCCGACCGTGTCCATGGGTCTGGGTCCGATCACCGCCATCTACCAGGCGCGCTTCATGAAGTACCTGGAGAACCGCGGCTACATCCCCGCCGGCAAGCAGAAGGTCTGGTGCTTCATCGGCGACGGCGAGTGCGACGAGCCGGAAACCCTGGGCGCCATCTCCCTGGCCGGCCGCGAGAACCTCGACAACCTGATCTTCGTCATCAACTGCAACCTGCAGCGCCTCGACGGCCCGGTCCGTGGCAACGGCAAGATCGTCCAGGAACTGGAAGGCATCTTCCGTGGCGCCGAGTGGAACGTCACCAAGGTCCTCTGGGGCCGCATGTGGGATCCGCTGTTCGCCCGCGACACCGAAGGCCGCATGCAGCAGCGCATGGACGCCGTGGTCGATGGTGAATACCAGAACTACAAGGCCAAGGACGGTGCCTATGTGCGCAAGCACTTCTTCGGCGCCAACCCCGAGCTGCTGAAGATGGTCGAGGACCTGTCCGACGACGAGATCTGGAAGCTCAACCGTGGCGGTCACGACCCCTACAAGGTTTATGCGGCCTACCACCAGGCGGTCAATCACAAGGGCCAGCCCACCGTCATCCTGGCCAAGACCATCAAGGGCTACGGCACCGGTGCGGGCGAAGCCAAGAACACCGCGCACAACACCAAGAAGGTGGATGTGGAGTCGCTGAAGAAATTCCGTGATCGCTTCGACATCCCGCTGAACGATTCCCAGCTCAGCGAACTGCCCTTCTATCGTCCGGCCGACGACAGCGCCGAGATGAAGTACCTGATGAGTCGTCGCGAGTCCCTGGGCGGTCACCTGCCCCAGCGTCGCGCGCGCAGTCTGAGCATCCCCACCCCGCCCCTGGAAACCCTGAAGGCGGTGCTGGACGGCTCCGGCGATCGCGAGATCTCCACCACCATGGCCTTCGGCCGCATCCTGTCGCAACTGGTCAAGGACAAGGACCTGGGCAAGCGCATCGTGCCCATCCTCGCCGACGAGGCCCGTACCTTCGGCATGGAAGGCATGTTCCGCCAGCTGGGCATCTACTCGCCCCACGGTCAGCTCTATGAGCCGGTCGATCGCGACCAGGTGATGTACTACCGCGAAGAGAAGGACGGCCAGATCCTCCAGGAAGGCCTCAACGAGGCCGGCGCCATGTCTTCCTTCATCGCCGCCGGTACCGCCTACAGCAACTACAACCAGCCCATGCTGCCGGTCTACATCTTCTATTCGATGTTCGGCTTCCAGCGTATCGGCGACCTGGCCTGGGCGGCGGGCGATGCCCAGACCCGCGGTTTCCTGCTGGGCGGCACCTCCGGCCGTACCACCCTGAACGGCGAAGGCCTGCAGCACGAGGACGGTCACAGCCACATCCTGGCTGGCACCATCCCCAACTGCCGCAGCTACGATCCCACCTATGCCTACGAGCTGGCGGTGATCATGCGCGAAGGCATCCATCAGATGATGGAACTGCAGCAGAGCGTCTTCTACTACATCACCGTGATGAACGAGAACTACCAGCAGCCGGCCATGCCCCAGGGTGTCGAGGAAGGCATCATCAAGGGCATGTACCTGCTGGAAGAAGAGAAAGGCGACTTCAAGCACCGCGTCCAGCTGCTGGGCTCGGGCACCATCCTCAACGAGGTCCGCGCGGCTGCGAGCCTGCTGCGCGAGATGGGTGTCGGCGCCGACATCTGGAGCGTCACCAGCTTCAACGAACTGCGCCGCGAAGGCCTGGCCGTCGACCGCTGGAACCGCCTGCACCCGCTGGAAGAGCGCCGCCTGACCTACGTCGAGCAGTGCCTGGGCGAGCGCCAGGGTCCGGTCATCGCCTCCACCGACTACATGAAGCTGTTCGCCGACCAGATCCGCCAGTGGGTCCCCACCGAATTCCAGGTGCTGGGTACCGACGGCTTCGGTCGCAGCGACAGCCGCAAGAAGCTGCGTGATCATTTCGAGGTCGACCGTCGCTGGGTCGCCATCGCCGCTCTGCAGGCGCTGGCCAACCAAGGCAAGCTGGAACGCAAGGTCGTGGCCGACGCCATCACCAAGTTCGGCATCGACACCGAGAAGCGCAATCCCCTGGATTGCTGATGCGGCACACGGATAAGAGGAAACAACTGTGAGCGAGACCATCCGCGTACCCGACATCGGCAGTGGCGACGGCGAAGTCATCGAGCTGCTGGTGAAGGTCGGCGATACCGTCGAGGCCGAACAGAGCCTGGTGGTGCTGGAATCCGACAAGGCCAGCATGGAGATTCCGGCCCCCAAGGCCGGCAAGATCGCCGCCCTGCACATCAAGGTCGGCGACACCCTCAAGACCGGTGATCTGCTGATCGACCTGGAAGGCGAGGACGCCGCCAGCGGCAGCGAAGTCGCCGCCGAGCCCAAGGCCGAGTCCAAGCAGACCCAGGTCGAGGAAAGCGAAACCCCGACGCCGGCCGGCGACGAGGACGCTTCGGCGTCCGCCGGCGAAGGCGAGTCCCAGGAAATTCACGTTCCGGACATCGGTTCCAGCGGCAAGGCCAGCATCATCGAGGTGGCGGTCAAGCCCGGCGACACCATCGCCGCCGAGCAGACGCTGATCACCCTGGAATCCGACAAGGCCAGCATGGAAATCCCCTCCCCCGCCGCCGGCGTAGTGGAGAGCGTTTCCGTCAAGGTCGGCGACGAAGTGGGTACCGGCGATCTGATCCTGGTCCTCAAGGGCGCCGCCAATGCCAAGCCGAGCAAGAGCGTCGAATCCAAGGCCGGCGACAAGCCCGCCAAGGAAGCTGCCGAGCCCGAGCTGCACGAGGAAGCCGCCGCCGAGCCGGCCGGTGAATCGGTCGAGGAGATCAAGGTCCCCGATATCGGCTCCACCGGCAGTGCCAACGTCATCGAGGTGCTGGTCAAGGCCGGTGACCAGGTCAAGGCCGAGCAGTCGCTGATCGTGCTGGAGTCCGACAAGGCCAGCATGGAAATCCCGGCGCCCAAGGCGGGCGTGGTGGAAAGCGTCGCCATCAAGGTCAATGACCAGGCCAAGACCGGCGATCTGATCCTGACCCTGAAGGTGGCCGGTGCCGCGCCCAAGCAGGCGGCCAAGCCGGCTGCCGGCAACGCCGCCGCCAGCGCGCCGGCACCCGAGAAGAAAGCCGAGGCTCCGGCCAAGGCCGCCGCTCCCGCCAGCGCCCCTGCCGCCGGCAAGGGCAAGAAGGTCCATGCCGGCCCGGCGGTGCGCATGGTCGCCCGCGAGTTCGGTGTCGATCTGGGCGAGGTCACCCCGACCGGTCCCAAGGGTCGCATCCTCAAGGAAGACGTCCAGACCTACGTCAAGGATCAGCTGCAGAAGAGCAAGGCGGCTCCGGCCGCGGCCGCGGGCGTCACCGGTGGCGCCGGCATCCCGCCGATCCCCACCGTGGACTTCAGCAGGTTCGGCGAGATCGAAGAGGTGCCGATGACGCGCCTCATGCAGGTCGGTGCCAACAACCTGCATCGCAGCTGGCTGAACGTGCCCCACGTCACCCAGTTCGACCAGTCCGACGTGACCGATCTGGAAGCCTTCCGGGTCGGCCAGAAAGCCGTGGCGGAAAAGGCCGGCGTCAAGCTGACCATCCTGCCGTTCCTGCTCAAGGCCTGCGCCCATGTGCTCAGGGAACTGCCGGACTTCAACGCCTCCCTGGCCCCCAGCGGCAAGGCGGTGATCCGCAAGAAGTACGTGCACATCGGCTTCGCCGTGGACACTCCGGACGGCCTGCTGGTCCCGGTCATCCGCAACGTCGACCAGAAGAGCCTCCTGCAACTCGCCGCCGAAGCCGCCCAGCTGGCGGAAAAGGCGCGGACCAAGAAGCTCAGCGGCGACGACATGCAGGGCGCCTGCTTCACCATCTCCAGCCTGGGTCACATCGGCGGTACCGGCTTCACGCCGATCGTCAATGCTCCGGAAGTGGCGATCCTCGGGGTGTCCAAGGCCAGCATGCAGCCGGTCTGGGACGGCAAGGCCTTCCAGCCGCGCCTGATGCTGCCGCTGTCGCTGTCCTACGATCACCGCGTGATCAACGGGGCGGCCGCCGCGCGCTTCACCAAGCGCCTGGGCGATCTGCTGGCGGAAATCCGCGGCCTGCTGCTGTAAGCGCCACAGGACGGTAACGGCTGCCCGCTACCGTCTTTTGGTGTAGCGCAAAAACCCCGCTCAGGCGGGGTTTTTGCTGCCAGATCAACCGAAAGATCCAGGAAAAAGGTAGGATGGACGCCCCGAGCGCCGCCCCTTGCATGGGCCGACCTCTATCGGGCAACCTTGACAGCCATCCCAGCGTGCTGGCGAGGCGGAGAGGAAAAAGGATTAATGATTTGTCTGTCCTTTCCGATAAACCTAGGACATCTTTCCGTCTTCACAAGGACGCGGACCCTCGCATGAGTATTCACTCCGATGCTGCCGATGCCGCGGTAGCCGATCAGGCGGGCGCGCTCAGCGCTCCTGCCCGATTGGGCTTGCTGCGTTTCGAGCGTCTGAATGAAGCCTCCTGGGCGATGCTCTATCTCGATTCCCGCTGTGAAGCCAGCCTTGGCCTGCCTGCCCAGGCGCTGTGCTCGCTCATCGATGCCCCCTATGCCAGCCTGATGGAGCCCAGTGTCCGTCATCGCCTGCACGAAGACATCCAGCTGCAACTCGCCGAGCACGGCAGCTATCAGGTGCGCTACCTGTTCCACTCCCCTACGGCCCCGTACCAGGTGGTCGAGGTGGGCGAAAGCCTGCAGCGCCATGGTCGCCCGCTGCTGCGCGGCTATCTGCTGCGAGTGATGAACGACGACGCCCTGGCCGGCGAATGGGAAGCCCACAACCTGGCCCTGCGCTCCACCCTGGCGCTCCTGCAGGACAGCCAGGACCACAGCCAGCAACGGCTGGGGATGGCCCAGGCGCGACAGACCCTGCTGCTCGAACTGGCCCGGCTGGCCCTGCGCCAGGCGCCGGTCGACGACGAACTGGTGCAATTGCTGCGCGCCGAGGGCCCGGCCGCCTTTGCCGCGGACGAACTCAGCCTGTGGCGTTACGAGGGCAATGGCCTCGTCACCCTGTGCAAGGAAGAGCGCCTGCCGACGCTGTGCAGCGACCACCGGCGCCGGTTGCGCGAACAGGGCGTGATCGAAGACGCCAGTCAGGTGCTGCACCCGCCCCATACCGGAGGCGGAACGGCGTTGGACGTAGCGCTGCTGCATGACAATCAGCTGATCGGCCTGCTCTGCCTGCGCCGGGACCGCGCGGCCACTTGGGAAGCCGAGGACGTCACCTTCGCCCGCAGCCTGGCGGAATGCCTGGCCGCCCTCCTCCTGCAGCCGGAGCCTCTGCCCAAGGTCGCCCACCCCCTGACCCGGGTGATGGAGGCCAGCAACGATGCCTTCCTGCTGCTGGATGCCAGCGGTTGCCTGGAGCACGCCACCGACAGCTTCGCGCGGATCACCGGATACCCCATCGGCAAGCTGCAGGGCCTGCACGTCGAATCCCTGCCAGCCCTGGAAAACTGGGGCGAGCTGCTCTACGAAGCCTGGCAGCGGTTGGCGCACCAGGACAGCTGGCAAGGCGAACTGCGCTGCTATCGTCGCGACGGCGAGACCTACTGGGGCCAGCTGTCGCTGTCCAAGATCCAGCAGCCCAATGGCGACCTGCAGGGCTATCTGGGCATCTTCCAGGACACCAGCAAGACCCGCTTCGCCCAGCAGCACAATGACGAACTGGTGTTTCGCGACAGCCTCACCGGGCTGGCCAACCGCAGCCACTTCATCGCCCGCCTGGAAGCGCGCCTGGAGCAGTCCAGTCCGAGTCGCGAACACTCGCTGCTGC
The DNA here is from genome assembly GCF_009765395.1 of Pseudomonas sp. BAV 4579. Lineage (NCBI taxonomy): Bacteria > Pseudomonadati > Pseudomonadota > Gammaproteobacteria > Pseudomonadales > Pseudomonadaceae > Pseudomonas > Pseudomonas sp. BAV 4579. The sequence goes on from NZ_WHOV01000024.1 coordinate 34,140, forward strand.
TGGTGGACGTCGACAATTTCAAGAGGGTCAACGACAGCCTCGGTCATCGCATCGGCGACCAGTTGCTGGTGGGTCTGGCCCGGCGCCTGCGCAGCGCCTTGGGCAAGGGCGCACTGATCGCCCGCATCGCCAGCAACGAATTCGCCGTGCTGCTCGAAGGCATGGATGCGGTCGCCGCTGACAGCCTGGCCCGCGACACCCTCGTGGCCCTGGATCCGCCCCTCTATGTGGAGGGCCACCCGACCCTGATCAGCTGCTCGATCGGCCTGACCACCGCGCGGCCGCACGAGACCGATCCGCAGACCCTGATCAAGCACGCCGGCCTCGCGCTGCACAGGGCCAAGGCCACCGGCGGCCATCAGGTCCAGGTGTTCACCGAGGCGCTGATCGCCGAAGCCAGCAACAAGCTGTTCGTGCAGAACAATCTGCGCCGAGCCCTGGAACAGAACGAACTGCTGGTGCACTACCAGCCCAAGGTCTGCCTGAAACGCGCCAAGCTGCTCGGCCTGGAAGCCCTGATCCGCTGGCAGCACCCGGAAAAGGGCATGATCCGCCCGGACCAGTTCATCAGCATCGCCGAGGAAACCGGGCTCATCGTGCCCATCGGCAAATGGATCATCCGCGAGGTCTGCCGCCAGCTGCATCGCCTCGACGCCGCCGGCTTCGACGATCTGCAGATCGCCATCAACCTGTCGCCCAAGCAGTTCACCGATCCCGACCTGGTGCAGTCCTTCGTCACCATCCTCGACGAGGAGGGCATCACGCCCAAGCGTCTGGAGCTGGAACTGACCGAAAGCCTCCTGCTGGATGCCACCGACGCCACCCGCAACACCCTCGAAGCCCTCAAGCGCCTGGGCATGAGCCTGGCGATGGATGACTTCGGCACCGGTTATTCGTCGCTCAGCTACTTGAAAAAATTCCCCATCGACGTCATCAAGATCGACAGGAGTTTCATCAAGGACATCCCGGACAACCAGGACGACATGGAAATCACCTCCGCGGTGATCGCCATGGCCCACAACCTGCGGCTGCAGGTGGTTGCCGAGGGCATCGAGACGACCGAACAGCTGGCGTTCCTGCGTCACCATCGGTGCGATATCGGCCAGGGCTATCTATTCGACAAGCCCATCCCGGCCGACCAGCTCGACGCCGCCCTGGCGCGTTACCTGCCGACGCGCTGACCCGCCGCGCGGACTAGACCCCGCTGCTGCGATTTTGCGTACACTGAGCTTTTCGCCTGGCCCTTTCCCACGAGGTATCCCATGGTCCTGCGTTCCGAAATCCTGACCAAGAAGACTCATCTGCCCGCCGCCGAGCAGGCCCTGCCCGGCCGCGAGACGGCCATGGCCGTGCCCGCGGCCCACTATGTCAACGGCAATCCGTTGCAAGGTCCCTTCCCTACCGGTCTGCAGAGTCTGGTGGTGGGCATGGGCTGCTTCTGGGGCGTCGAGCGGCGCTTCTGGCAACAGCCAGGGGTCTGGACCACCGCGGCGGGCTACGCCGGCGGCCATACCCCCAATCCGACCTACGAAGAGGTGTGCTCCGGCCTGACCGGTCATACCGAGGTGGTGCTGGTGGTGTTCGATCCGGCTCAGACCTCGCTGGAAGCGTTGCTGAAGATCTTCTGGGAAGCCCACGATCCGACCCAGGGCATGCGCCAGGGCAACGACGTCGGCACCCAGTATCGCTCGGCGCTGTATTACACCGACGACAGTCAGCGGGAAGCCTTCGAAGCCAGCCAGGCTGCCTTCCAGGCGCAACTGGCCGAGGCCGGTTATGGCGAGATCACCACTGAGATCGCCCCGCTGCCGCCCTTCTACTACGCCGAGGCCTATCACCAGCAGTATCTGGCGAAGAATCCCAACGGCTATTGCGGCCTGGCCGGCACCGGCGTCTGTCTGCCGCCCAGCCTGGCGGTCTGATCCCGAGCCGCTGCGGCGGCTCTCTTTGTCGGGCTTCGGCGCTAGAGCCGTCGCAACCCAACCTGCGCCAACCTTTCCCGTAGGTTGGGTTGAGCGCAGCGAAGCCCAACAGCGCCGGGCCTCGCTATTCCGCGATCAGCCAGTCCAGCCGCCAGCTGCCTTCGCCCTGGGCCAGATGTTCGGCCAGCCAGGGCAGCAAGTCGCGCAACTCTTCTTCCAGTCCCCACGGCGGATTGACGATGGCCAACCCCGAGCCATTGAGCCGGGTAGCATCGTCCGCCGCACGGATGAGCAATTCGACGTTGAGCAGCTTGGGCGCGCCGCTGGCCTGCAGACCGGTATGAAAGCGTCTGAGCTGGCGGCGATCCTTGATCGGATACCAGAGCATGATCACCGTCTGGCGCATCCGGCCGATGGCCTCCGCGACCGCCTTGACGCAACGCTCCAGCTCGTCGGCCTTTTCGAAGGGCGGATCGATCAGCAGCAAGGCCCGGCGTTCGGGGACCGGCAGCAGCGCCCGTGGCAGCAGCCAGCCATCCTTCTGGTGCACCGCGACCCGCCGATCACGGGCCATGTTTTCCTTGAGCAGGCGACCATCCTCCGGATGCAGCTCGTTGAGCAGCAGGCGATCCTGGGGACGCAGGGCCTGACGCATCAGCTCGGGCGAGCCGGGGTAGTAGCGCAGCGCGCCGTCGGGATTGAGCGCCGCCACCGCCTCGCGATAGCCGACAAAGGCCGCTGGCGCGGACTCCAGGGCCCACAGCCGTCCGATGCCTTCGCGCCATTCGTCGGTACGACTGGCCTGATCGCCGGCCAGGTCATAGCGACCGACGCCGGAATGGCTGTCCAGATAGGCGAAGGGCGTCTCCTTGCGCGCCAGCAGCGCGGCCAGGCGCAACAGGGTGGCGTGCTTGAAGACATCGGCGTGATTGCCGGCGTGGAAGGCGTGTCGGTAATTCATGGGATACTCCAGCGTCAGCCCTACAGTGTACCGTCTTCCTCGGGCGCCAGCGGCGTCGCGCTTTGACACCCCGGCCACCCAGCGGGTTAAATCCCCAGGGTCTTCAATTCTTTACCCCAGGAGTCACGCTTGGACGCTGTCACCATCAACAGCTTGTTCTTGATCGGTGCGGTGCTGATCGGCCTGTCGATTCTGGTCAGCTCGATTTCCTCGCGGGTCGGCATCCCGATTCTGGTGATCTTCCTGGTGGTCGGCATGTTCGCCGGCATCGACGGTCCCGGTCACATCGCCTTCGACAACTATCCGATGGCCTACCTGGTGGGCAACCTGGCGCTGGCGGTGATCCTGCTCGACGGCGGCATGCGCACCCGGGTGTCGAGTTTCCGGGTGGCGCTCTGGCCGGCGCTGTCGCTCGCTACCGTGGGGGTGATGATCACCACCGGCCTGACCGGGGTCGCCGCCGCCTGGCTGTTCGACCTCAGCCTGCTGCAGGGCCTGCTGATCGGCGCCATCGTCGGTTCCACCGATGCCGCGGCGGTGTTTTCCCTGCTCGGCGGCCGCGGCCTCAATGAGCGGGTCACGGCCAGTCTGGAAATCGAATCGGGCAGCAACGATCCCATGGCGGTGTTTCTCACCGTTACCCTGATCGAGATGCTCGCCAGTGGCGAAAGTGGCTTCAGCTGGAGTCTGCTCGGTCACTTCGTCAGCGAATTCGCCATCGGCGGGGTGATCGGCCTGGGCGGCGGCTGGCTGCTGCTGCAGTTGATCAACCGCATCCATCTCGCCGACGGCCTCTATCCGCTGCTGGCGATCAGCGGTGGCCTGCTGATCTTCGCCCTGACCAACACCGCCCACGGCAGTGGCATCCTCGCGGTCTACCTGGCCGGTCTGCTGATGGGCAATCTGCCGATCCGCAGCCGCCACGGCATGCTGCACATGCTCGACGGCATGGCCTGGCTGGCGCAGATCGGCATGTTCCTGGTGCTGGGCCTGCTGGTGGAGCCGCACAACCTGCTACCCATCGCCCTGCCCGCCCTGGGCCTTGCGCTGTGGATGATCCTGGTCGCCCGCCCGCTGTCGGTGGCCATCGGCCTGCTGCCCTTCCGCGCCTTCCACGATCGCGAAAAGGCCTTTATCGCCTGGGTCGGGCTGCGCGGCGCGGTCCCCATCATCCTGGCGGTGTTCCCGATGATGGCCGGACTGCCCCAGGCCCAGCTGTTCTTCAACGTGGCCTTCTTCATCGTGCTGGTGTCGCTGCTGGTGCAGGGCTCCAGCCTGCCGCTGGCCGCCAAGCTGCTCAAGGTGACGGTGCCACCGGAGCCGGCGCCCTTCTCCCGCGCCGGGCTGCAGGTCCACCCGACCAGCGAATGGGAGCTGTTCATCTATCGCCTGGGCGCTGAAAAATGGTGCATCGGCGCCGCCCTGCGCGAGTTGAAGATGCCCGAGGGTACCCGTATCGCCGCGCTGTTCCGCGGCGAGACCCTGCTGCACCCCTCCGGCAGTACCACCCTGGAAGCCGGCGACATCCTCTGCGTGGTCGGCCATGAGCACGACCTGCCGGCCCTGGGCCGGCTGTTCAGCCAGGCGCCACAGCAGACCCAGAGATTCTTCGGCGACTTCGTCCTGGAAGCCGACGCCGAACTCAGCGCCGTGGCCGCGCTGTACGGCCTGCAACTGGGCGAGGTGGACGGCAACCAGCGCCTTGGCAGCTTCATCACCCACGAGATCGGCGGCGAACCCATCGTCGGCGACCTGGTGGAATGGAACGGCCTGGTCTGGATCGTCGCGGCCATCGAGAACAAGCGCGTGCGCAAGGTCGGCGTGAAGTTTCCCGAAGGCCGCAGCAGCGGACCCGCGCTCTTTCTTTAACCGTGGATGAACAGGGTTCGCGCCTTGAAAGGCGCTGTCTTGCGCCCTCGGCAGCGCCGCTTTAACCTCGCGCCTTTCCACTGCCCGACGTCCGCCGCATGCAACGCCTGTCCGCTCTGCTTCGCGCCGCCGCTCTCTGCGGTTGTCTGCTCACCCTTCCCGCCGTGGCTCAGGATTCCGGGCCGCCCGATGCCCAGCAGGTGCAGCAGAATCTGAACGGGCTGGCCGATCGCAAGCTGCCCGCCCCCGAGCAGAGCGCCGCCCAGGACAGTCTGCAGCAGACCCTCAAGCTGCTCGACCAGCGCGACCAGTACGTCAAGCAGCTGGCCGATCTGCGCCAGCAACTGGCCCAGGCGCCGCAGCAGATCAAGGATGCCCAGCGGCAACTGGCGCGACTGCGCGCCGAGCCGATCAAACCGGCCGAACAGCGCTATGCCGGCGCCACGCCCCAGGCCCTGGAGCAGCGTCTGAGCGAGACCAGTCTGGCGCTCAACAGCGTGCAGGACGATCTCAATGCGGCCAACAGTCTGGTGATCAATGCCCAGACCCGCCCCGAACGCGCCCAGGTGGACATCGCCAATCTGCAGACGCGCCTGCAGCAGATCGCCGATCTGCTCAAGAACGGGCGCGAGAACGCCAAGCCGCTCACCGCCGAGCGACGCGGTCAGTTGCTGGCGGAACAGGCGGCCGCCAATGCGCAGATCCAACTGCTGCGCCAGGAACTGGGCGGCAACAGCGTGCTGCAGGACCTGGGGGCCATCCGCCGCGAACTCTTCACCGAGCAGGTCAAGCGCTACGAGCAGGAGACCCTGGACCTGCAGACGCTGATCAGCGGCAAGCGCCGCCAGCAATCGGAAAAGACCCTGGCCGAAGCCTCCCGCGAATCGGAAAAGACCGCCGGGGACGATGTGCTGTCCCAGGAGACCGGACTCAATCTGCAGCTGTCGGACTACCTGCTGCGCGCCACCGATCGCCTCAACGACCTCAATCGCCGCAATCTCGAGTCGCGTCAGCAGCTGGACCAGCTCAAGCAGACCACCGAGAACATGGAACAGCAGATCGGCGTGCTCAAGGGCAGCGTGCTGCTGTCCAAGCTGCTCTATCAGCAGCGGGCGGCACTGCCCTCGGTCAAGGTCAACAAGGACCTCACCGACGACATCGCCGATCTGCGCCTCTATCAGTTCGAACTCAATCAGCAGCGCGCCCAGATCGCCAGTCCGGAAGGCTACGTCGACAATCTGCTGGCCCAGCAGCCGCCGGAAAAGGCCACCCCGCAGCTGCGTCAGCAACTGCTCGAGTTGCTCAAGACCCGCAGCGAACTGCAGGAACGCCTCAACACCGAACTCAATGCCCTGCTCAGCGAATCCATCGACCTGCAGCTCAACCAGAACCAGCTGCGCAGCACCATCACCAGCCTGCGCGGCACCCTCGACGAGCAGATGTTCTGGATTCCCAGCAACAAGCCGCTGGACTGGAACTGGGTCAAGACCGCGCCGCGCAAGCTGCTGCAGCAGCTGCGCGACGTGCCCTGGGGCTCCAGCCTGCATGAACTCTATGTCGGCCTGGCCGAGCGACCGTTGCTGCTGCTGCCGCTGGTGCTGGCCTTCGCCACCCTGATCTGGCAGCGTCCGCGCCTCTATGGGCGGGTCCACAAGCTCAACCAGGACATCGGCCACTATCAGCGCGACAGCCAGCTGCACACGCCCCAGGCGATCCTGCTCACCATCCTGCTGGGCCTGCCGGCGAGTCTGGTGCTCTGGCTGGGCGGGGTGGCCCTGGAGGGTGACGAACGCGGGGTCAACGCCGCCATCGGCGCGGCCCTGCTGGAAATCGCCGCCGGCTGGCTGGTGTTCTACACGGTGTATCGCCTGCTGGCCTCCGGCGGCGTGGCCGAGACCCATTTCCGCTGGGCCCGGCCCCAGGCGCAGTCGCTGCGCCGGCTGGTCAGACGGGTGGGACTGCTGGCCCTGGCGCTGATGGCGGTGGTGGCCATCGCCGAGCGCCAGCTGGCTGGCCTCGCCGACGACGTCCTCGGCATCCTCATCGTGCTGGTCGCCTATGCCAGCCTGGCCTGGATGCTCGGTCGCTCCCTGCTCAACGCCACCGCCCGCGAGCGCCTGCCGTTCTTCCGCCTGCTGCTCGGCCTGATGATCACCGCCATTCCGGCCGTGCTGTTCTTCGCCGTGCTCTTTGGCTACTACTACACCGCGCTCAAGCTCACCGATCGCCTGGTGGACACCCTCTATGTGCTGATGGCCTGGATCATCCTCGAAGCCACCCTGGCCCGCGGCCTGAGCGTGGCCGCGCGGCGCCTGGCCTACCAGCGCGCCATCCAGAAGCGCCAGGCGCAGCAGGAAGACGCCGAGGGCGTCGAGGTGGTGCAGGAGCCGACCCTGGACATGGAGCAGGTCAACCAGCAGTCCTCGCGGCTGTTGCGCCTGACCCTGCTGCTGGCCTTCCTCGGCGTGCTCTACCTGGTCTGGGCCGACGTGGTGGCGGTGTTCTCCTACCTGGACAACGTCACCCTCTACCAGTACACCAGCGGCACCGGCGCCGCCGCCACCCAGGTCCCCCTGACGCTGCGGGTGTTCATCATCGCCCTGGTGATCGCCGGCCTCACCGTCGCCCTGGCGCGCAACCTGCCCGGCCTGCTGGAGGTACTGGTGCTGTCACGCCTGAATCTGGCCCAGGGCAGCGCCTACGCCACCACCACCCTGCTGTCCTATGTCATCGTCGGCTTCGGCACCGTGACCACCCTGGCGACGCTGGGGGTGAGCTGGGACAAGCTGCAATGGCTGGCCACCGCCCTTTCGGTCGGTCTGGGTTTCGGTCTGCAGGAGATCTTCGGTAACTTCATCTCCGGTCTGATCATCCTCTTCGAGCGCCCGGTGCGCGTCGGCGACCTCATCACAATCGGCAACGTGACCGGCACGGTGAACAAGATTCGCATCCGCGCCACCCATATCACCGATGCCGACCGCAAGTCGGTGGTGGTGCCGAACAAGACCTTCGTCACCAGCCAGCTGATCAACTGGACGCTGACCGACACCGTTACCCGCATCGTGCTGACCTTCGGCGTCAATCGCGGCAGCGACCTGGCCCAGGCGCAACAGCTGATCATGCAGGCGGTGAAGGAGAATGCGCGCGTCCTGCACGACCCCGAACCCTCGCTGTTCGTCACCCACTATGGCGCCACCACCCTGGATCACGAATTGCGCATCTATGTCCGAGAACTGGGCGATCGCAGCGCCGCCACCGACGAGCTGATTCGCCGGGTCGACCAGCTGCTGCGCGACGCCGGCATCAATCTGCTGTCGACGCCGCAGATGGAGATCACCCTGAAGAATCGTCACGGTGCGGAGAAACAACTGGGCAAAACGACTCTCCTACCTGAAGGGGATGCCCAGCAGGAGGCCGAGGATCCCAAGCCACCCAAGGCCTGACGGCCCCTGCGCAGACGATCCGGAATACCCATGAAACAGCTGCTCGACCTGACCTTCGACAACAGATTCGCCCGCCTGGGCGATGACTTCTCCACCCACATCGATCCTCGACCGCTGGACGATCCGCGGCTGGTGGTGGCCTCGCCAGCGGCCCTGGCCCTGCTGGATCTGGACCCGGCGGTGGCCGACACGCCCGAATTCACCCAGGTGTTTGCCGGCGCACAGCTCTGGGACAGCGCCGAACCCCGGGCCATGGTCTATTCCGGTCATCAGTTCGGCTCCTACAACCCCCGCCTCGGCGATGGCCGCGGCTTGCTGCTGGGCGAGGCGGTCAACGACCGCGGCGAGCACTGGGACCTGCACCTCAAGGGCGCCGGTCTCACACCCTTCTCGCGCATGGGCGACGGCCGCGCCGTGCTGCGTTCTTCCATCCGCGAATTCCTCGCTTCCGAAGCCCTGCACGCCCTGGGCATTCCGACCACCCGCGCCCTGTGCGTGATCGGCTCCGCCACCCAGGTGGTGCGCGAGCGGCTGGAAACCGGCGCCACCCTGCTGCGCATGGCCCCCAGCCACGTGCGCTTCGGCCATTTCGAATACTTCTACTACACCCGCCAGCATCAGCTGCTGGAGCAGCTGGGCGAGCATGTGCTGGCCGCGCACTTTCCCGAGTTGCTGACGACGCCTGAGCCCTGGGCCGCGCTGTTTCGCGAGGTGGTGGAGCGCAACGCCCGGCTGATCGCGTATTGGCAGGCCTATGGCTTCTGCCACGGGGTGATGAACACCGACAACTTCTCGATTCTGGGGCTCACCTTCGATTTCGGCCCCTTCGCCTTTCTCGACGACTTCGACGCCCAGTTCATCTGCAACCATTCCGATCACACCGGGCGCTACTCCTACAGCAACCAGGTGCCCATCGCCCACTGGAACCTGGCGGCCCTGGCCCAGGCGCTGACGCCCAAGATGGCGGTGGAGACGCTGCAGGAGAGCATCGCCCTCTTCCTGCCGCTGTACCAGGCGCACTATCTCGACCTGATGCGCCGTCGGCTGGGTCTGCAGGACGCGCGGGACGAAGACCAGGAACTGGTCGAGCGCCTGCTGGCCCTGATGCAGCAGGGCGGCGTGGACTATCACCTGTTCTTTCGTCAGCTGGGCGAAGACGAACCTGCCGCGGCGCTGGCCCGGGTGCGCGAGGATTTCATCGACCTGCGCGGTTTCGACGACTGGGGCCAGGCCTATCGCGCCCGCCTGGAGGCCGAAGGCGGTACCGCAGCCGACCGCACCACGCGCATGAATGCGGTCAATCCGCTGTATGTGCTGCGCAATTACCTGGCCCAGCAGGCCATCGAGCAGGCTGAAGTGGGCGACTACCGCGAGGTGCGCCTGCTGCACGAGGTGCTGTCACGCCCCTTCGAGGCCCAGCCGGGACGCGAGCGCTTCGCCCAGCGGCCGCCGGACTGGGGCAAGCACCTGGAGATCAGCTGCTCGTCCTGAGAGCCCATTTATAACCTGCTGCGCGTCGGCCAAACTGCGTTGAAAAGGCTTTCGGAATGCTCATTTACCACTCGTAAACTCCGCTTCCTCAAGCCTTTTCGCCTTGTTTGTCTCTAGCTCACGAGATTATAAAAAGGCTCTGAGAGCTGACCGTATCTAGGCGCTGTTGACCTGGAAGACGTGCCGCAGATAGTGCAGGAAGTCCGGCTCGCCGCCCTGGGCCTTGCCCGGGGCGTCGGAGATCTTGGCCACTGGCTGGCCGTTGCAGCGACTCATCTTGAGCACCATATTCATCGGCTGCACCCCGGGGATATCGCAGGTGAAGTGGGTGCCGATGCCGAAGCTCACGTTGATCCGCTCGCGCAGGGCGCGAAACAGCGCCAGGGCCTTTTCCAGGTTGAGCGAATCGGAGAACACCAGGGTCTTGGTCAAGGGATCTATGCCCAGCTGCTGGTAGTGGGCGATGGCCTTTTCCGCCCACTGCAGGGGATCGCCGCTGTCATGCCGCAGGCCGTCGAACAGCTTGGCGAAGTAGAGATCGAAATCGCGCAGGAAGGCATCCATGGTGATGGTGTCGGTCAGGGCGATACCGAGCTGACCGCGATACTCGCGCACCCAGCAGTCGAGGGCGGAGATCTGGCTGTCGATCAGTCGCGGCCCCAGTTGCTGGTGCGCCATCAGCCACTCGTGAGCCATGGTGCCCAGGGGTGCGACGTCCAGCTTCCAGGCCAGGTGCACGTTGCTGGTGCCGACGAAGCGACCGGGGAAGTCGTCCCTCAGGCTGCGCACCACCATCTCCTGCACCCCATAGGAGAAGCGCCGCCGGGTGCCGAAATCGGCCATCTTGAACTCGGCCAGTTCATCGGCACCCGCTTCTCGTGCCAGCCAGTCGAACTTGCGATAGAGCTGATCCCGCGCCACCTGCAGCGGCAGATCGGCATGGCGCTGGCGATTGCGCACCTCGCTGATCAACGCCAGGATCGGCACCTCGAACAGGATCAGGTGCAGCCAGGGACCTTTCAGGGTCAGGGTGAAGCGCCCTTCTTCCTCGCCCAGGAACACATAGGACGGATTGAAGCGAAACAGCCGCAGGAAGCGGATGAAGTCCGGGGTGATGAAGGGGATGCGCTCGAGAAAGGCCAGCTGACTGTCGCTGATGGCGACATCGGCGAGGGCATCGATCTCGGCCTGGATGGCCGCGTGATAGGGCCGCAGGTCTTCGTCGTTGCGGCAGCGAAAGGCCCACTCGACTTCCGCATTGGGATAGTTGTGCAGGACGGCCTGCATCATGGTGAGCTTGTAGAAGTCGGTGTCCAGCAGGCTTTGCACGGCCTGCTCGGAAAAACTATCGGCCATCATCGGCGGGGGCTCGGCAGCTAGAAGTCAGACGACAGGATGCCCAACTTGCCGAGGAAGCGAAAGGCGCTTGACCGCCCGAGGGCCTAGCGGTTGTGGGTCTGGGTCATGCCGAAGAGAAACAGCAGCAGGTCCTGGCTACCGGTGCTGGAGGTGGTCAGGCTGCGCGCCACTGGCGTCTGGCAATACTCGAGGCTTTCACTGCCGACCACCACCGCGGCCGGCCGCAGCCAGCTCGCATAGGCCAACGTGGTGACCCCGCAGAAAGCCGCGATCAACAAACCTCGAGTAATTTGTGAAATCATGGCTCTAACCCTCTGATCTTCCGTCCCAACGCCTGTTGGTAAACGTAGAGGAGAGTTCGCCATTGCGCAGCATTCCACGACGAATGGCGGCGTAATTGCAGCATATCCCGACGGGCGGCCGTGTCTATGCCGATGCGCTGGCGACATTTCTCCAGATCGAGCAGGGCGACGGAGAATTCCTTGCCGTGAGGGCCAACCCGCTCGGCGACGAAGATGTGCTTGGGATAGAGGCAACCGTGTTGCCAGCGGTGCCGATGCATGCGCGCCAGCACCTCGCCCAGGGTGGTCAGGAAGCGCTCGTGCTCGGCTTCGCTGAGAGACTGGCCGCCACCTTCGGCGTACCACTGATCGAGGTCCTGATAGCCTTCCAGGGCGGCGCTCACCAGTAGCGCGCGCCAGCCGCCCTGGGCATGCCGGGCATCGCAGAACAGTAGTTCGGGAACCTGAATGCCCAGGTCGCGAAAGGCGATCAGCGCATCGCGCTCGCGTAGGGCGGTGGGACGCCCGAGGGGATGACGCGGACTGCGATAGAGATGGCCGACCTGGCGCTTGACGTAGGCCAGGGTACCGTCGGGCAGCTGCAGGCGCTGAACACCGCTTTCGCCACCGCGGCGGACGTTGGGGGCTTCCACCCAGTCACCCGCGGTGTTCCACCAGCGATCGAAACGCTCTTCGCCTTGCGGTACGGCTCCCATCAGCTGCCTCTCTTATTCTAGATAGCTTCAATTGGCCTTGCGCAGGACATAGACCCGCCACATGGCATAGCCCGGCAGGAAATCCAGGGCGCGGTCGACGACGAAGCCGGCCTGGGCGACCTCCGCCTCGAATTGGCTGCGCTCGACGATGAATCTGTTCTGATAACCGCCACGGTCGCGGCCCTGGGCCTTGCGACGGCGCTCCAGCGCCTGACGCCGCCAGGCCTTGAAGTTGCCATCCACCCACAACGACAGGATGACGCTGTCGCGGGTCACCCGGTGGAACTCCTGCAGCAGTGCCAGTCGGTCCGCCGATTCGCCCACATGGTGAAACAAGCGCATACAGTAGATGCAATCTACAGAATTGTCGGACAGGTCGATAGCGAAAGCCGACGTCTGTAGGGTCTTCACCCGGGCCACGACGTCCGCGGGCTGCTGTGCACGAGCGGTGGCCAGCATGTTTTCCGAGTAATCGGCACCGATGATCAGGCGATTGCGCTTTTCCGCCAGCAGCGGCCAGAAGCGCCCTGCGCCACTGGGCAGATCCAACACCAGATTGGGCTGGCCGGCGATGCTCAGGGCCTGCCGCGCCAGTTGCTGGTCGCGCCAGTTGGACAGACGCCGGGCCAGACCGTCCTGATGCTTCAGGTAATACTGGCGGGCGTGGTCGGCGTCGTACTTTTGCGAAAAGGGCAGGTCGATGGGCGCTTTCACAGGGGCGGCTCCTGAGGGAGTGGAGAAGTGCCGCCACCCTACCCGGGCCACTGTCAAACCCCGGTCAAGCCTTTGTGAAATTTCTGTAACCTCAGTCCGCTAGTCTGTCGGTGCCGAGTGCTATCTCGAAGCGGCAACCGCCCGCCGCGCTGTCACCCAGGGTCACGTGCCAGCCCTGCAACTGGCAGATCCTGCGCACCAGCGACAGGCCCAGTCCGAGGCCCTCGCCGCGCCCTTCAGCGCCCCGCACGAAGGGCTGGAACATCGCCTCGCGCTGCTCCTCGGGGATGCCGACGCCGCTGTCTTCCACCGCGAAGCCTGCCGTACCCACGTGCAGGCCGATGTAACCGCGCTCGGTGTAATGCAGCGCATTGCGCAGCAGATTGCTCATCACCGAGCGCAGAAAGGGCTCATGCCAGAGCGCCCGATCAGCCCCCGGCGCCACGCTCAGCCGCCACTGCAGGCCCTTGGCTTCCACCGCCGCCTGCCACTCCTGGGTCTGCCGCCGTGCCACGTCGGCCAGACTGGCCCGCGGGGCCTGGGTGTCGTTGTCGCCCTGGTTGCGCGCCAGGGCCAGAAAGGTCTGCACCAGTTCCTGCATCTCCCGCGCCGCACGGGTCATCCGTTCCAGCGGACCCTTCGCCCGCGCTGGCAGATCCGGCGTGGCCTCAAGCAGTTCGCAGGAGGAATTGATCACCATCAATGGAGTACGCAATTCGTGGCTGACGTCACTGGTGAACAGCCGTTCCCGGATCAGGGCAGCACGCAGGCGCTCCAGGGCATCGTCGAAGGCCCCGGCCAGCTCGCCGACCTCGTCCTTGGCATAGTCCGGCGCCAGGGGCGGGGTTACATCGAGCAACTGGTCACGCCGGCGCACCTGACGCGCCAGCCGTACCACCGGGGCGATCACCCGCCGCGCCAGGGCCCAGCCCAGCAGCCAGGCCAGGGCCACGCTGATCAGGAAGCCGACCAGCACCACCTTGTAGAGCAGGCGTTCGCGCGCCTCGAAATCGCTCTGGTTCTGCAGCAGGACGAAGTGGTTGCCCTCCAACTCGGCCACATAGGCATAGAAGTACTGCTGGTCCTCTTCCACTTCACTGAAGCCGGCCGGCAGCTCGCGCAGGTGCGCCGGCAGCTGTGCCACCTCGGCGAGGGGCACGAAATACAGGCGCATGTCCGGGTCCAGCACCGGCTGGCCGCCGCGCTTCATGTCGCGCTGCACCATGCGCTCCAGTTCATTGTGCAGATCGGTGGAGATCAGGCGTTCCTCGACCGTATGCACCGCGGCGACGATCCCCAGGGCAAAGACGCCACCCACCAGAAAGGTCATCAGCACGAAGGCGATGACGATCCGCCGCGACAGGCTCAGGTGATATTCCATGGCTAGTCCTGCTCGACCAGTTTGTAGCCCACCCCGTGAATGGTGCGCAGCAGCGGCTGCTCGAAGGGCTTGTCGATCACCTGGCGCAACTGGTGGACGTGGCTGCGCAGGCTGTCGCTATCAGGGTAGTCCTCGCCCCATACCGCTTCCTCCAGCACCTCGCGCCGCACCACGTGGGGCGACTTCTGCATCAGCAGGGCGAGAATCTTGAGGCCGATGGGATTGAGCTTGAGCGCCTTGCCGGCGCGACTGACCTCCAGGGTATCGAGGTCATAGCTGAGATCCGCGACCTGCAGCTGCCGCCGCCCGCCACCCTTGGTCCGACGCATCACCGCCTCGACGCGAGCGGCCAGTTCGGACAGGGCGAAGGGCTTGACCAGATAGTCATCGGCGCCGGAGCGAAAGCCTTCCAGGCGATCGTCGAGTTGATCGCGGGCGGTGAGCATGATCACCGGGGTGTCGCGGCGGGCATCCTGGCGCAACCGCTGGCAGAGGGTATAGCCATCGATGCCGGGCAGCATGATGTCGAGGATCAGCAGGTCATAGTGCTCGGTTGCGGCCAGATGCAGCCCTGACAGACCATCCTGGGCGCAATCCACGCTGTAGCCCTTGAGGCTGAGGTAGTCCAGCAGATTGCTGAGGATGTCGCGGTTGTCTTCCACCACCAAAATACGCATGTCGCTGACCTCTTGCCCGAGCCCGCCGCGGGCCTCGTTGTCGTCTGTTCGGCACAGAGCCTAACCGGCCCCGGCGGCCTCGACCAGCGCGGGCGGGCCGGCGACCGGCCATAAAAAACCCCGGTGTCCGCGAGGAGCACCGGGGTTGGGCTCGGCCCGGGGGCCGGAGCGGGTATTACATCATGCCGCCCATGCCACCCATGCCGCCCATGTCGGGCATGGCCGGGGCGGAGTCGTCTTTCGGCAGCTCGGCCACGATGGCTTCGGTGGTGATCAGCAGACCGGCGATGGAGGAAGCGGCCTGCAGCGCGCTGCGGGTCACCTTGGCCGGGTCGATGATGCCGAATTCCAGCATGTCGCCGTATTCGCCGGTGGCGGCGTTGTAGCCGTAGTTGCCGCTGCCCTGCTTGACCTTGTCCAGCACGACGGAGGCTTCGTCACCGGCGTTGGCCACGATTTGGCGCAGCGGGGCTTCGACGGCGCGACGCAGGATGTTGATACCGGCGTTCTGCTCTTCGTTGATGCCTTTCAGGTCCTTCAGCGCGTCCAGGGCACGCACCAGGGCGACACCGCCGCCAGGCACCACGCCTTCTTCCACGGCAGCGCGGGTAGCGTGCAGGGCGTCTTCAACGCGGGCTTTCTTCTCTTTCATCTCGACTTCGGTGGCAGCGCCAACCTTGATCACGGCAACACCGCCGGCCAGCTTGGCCAGACGCTCTTGCAGCTTCTCTTTGTCGTAGTCGGAAGAGGTTTCTTCGACCTGGGCACGGATCTGCTTGATGCGGGCCTGGATGTCGACTTCCACGCCAGCGCCGTCGATGACGGTGGTGTTTTCCTTGTTCAGGACCACACGCTTGGCTTGACCCAGGTGCTCCAGGGTGGTGTTTTCCAGGCTCAGACCGACTTCTTCGGAGATGACGGTACCGCCGGTCAGGATGGCGATGTCCTGCAGCATGGCCTTGCGACGATCACCGAAGCCCGGCGCCTTGACGGCAGCGACCTTGACGATACCGCGCATGTTATTGACCACCAGGGTGGCCAGGGCTTCGCCTTCGACGTCTTCGGCGACGATCAGCAGCGGGCGACCGGCCTTGGCGACAGATTCCAGCACCGGCAGCAGTTCGCGGATGTTGGAGATCTTCTTGTCGACCAGCAGCAGCAGCGGGCTGTCCAGCTCGGCCGACATGGTGTCGGGCTTGTTGATGAAGTAGGGCGACAGGTAGCCACGGTCGAACTGCATGCCTTCGACGACGGACAGTTCGTTTTCCAGGCCCGAGCCTTCTTCAACGGTGATGACGCCTTCCTTGCCAACCTTCTCCATGGCTTCGGCAATGATGTTGCCGATGCTTTCGTCGGAGTTGGCGGAGATGGTGCCTACCTGGGCGATGGCCTTGCTGTCGGCGCAGGGCTTGGACAGGTTCTTCAGCTCGGCGACGACGGCAGCGGTGGCCTTGTCGATGCCGCGCTTCAGATCCATCGGGTTCAGGCCGGCGGCCACGGACTTCAGGCCTTCGGTGACGATGGCCTGGGCCAGCACGGTGGCGGTGGTGGTGCCGTCGCCGGCAGCGTCGTTGGCCTTGGAGGCCACGTCTTTCACCAGCTGGGCGCCGATGTTCTCGATGCGATCCTTGAGCTCGATCTCCTTGGCGACGGACACGCCGTCCTTGGTGATCAGGGGAGCACCGAAGCTACGCTCCAGAACCACGTTACGGCCTTTCGGGCCCAGGGTGGCCTTGACCGCGTCGGCCAGGGTGTTGACACCGGTCAGCAGCTTCTTGCGCGCGGAATCACCGAATTTGACGTCTTTTGCAGCCATGTTCTGTTTCCTCTAAGAAATTCGAAAAGTGAGCGGGAATCAGCCTTCGATAACGGCCAGGATTTCGGACTCAGCCATCACCAGCAGTTCTTCGCCATCGACCTTGATGGCGTTGCTGCCGGAATAGGGACCGAAAACCACCTTGTCACCCACTTTCACCGCCGGAGCACGGACGTCGCCGTTGTCCAGCACGCGTCCAGTGCCTACGGCAACCACTTCACCGCGGTTCGGCTTTTCGGCAGCCGAGCCCGGCAGCACGATGCCGCCAGCGGATTTGGTCTCTTCTTCGCTGCGACGAATCACAACGCGATCATGCAGAGGACGAAGCGCCATTGTCGTATCTCCCAAAGTTCTAAGTGTTTCCAGCGCCGATGACTGCATCGGCAGTTTGTTTTTACCGGCTGCGCCGGGTGCGCCCCGTGCATGACAGGACGCGAAACCTGCTCGCCTTGCGGCGACAACCTTGCGGTGTCCGCTACATGAGGTTGTCGCCAAGCATTTCAAGGGCGGAGGGCAAAATTTTTAGCGTTTTTGCTCGTCGCGGTGCACCACTTCACCCTCGATCACCTCGGGGCGATGAGGCGCGCCCTGACCGGCGCCCGGCTGATAGCCCTGGGCACCGGGATTGCGCCGGGTCACCCGGCCGATCACCGCGCCCAACAGGGCCTTGCGGGTCACCGGCAAGAGGCAGACGAGCGCCAGAACGTCGCTGATGAAGCCCGGAAAGATCAGCAGAGCGCCGGCGATCGCCAGGGTCAGGCCCTGGATGACTTCCTGCTCCGGCATCTGCCCCTGGGCCAGGCGCATGCGGATGCGCCAGAGGGTGGTGAAGCCGGCGACACGCAGCAGGGCGACGCCGACCAGAAAGCTCAGCAGCAGCAGGGCGAAGGTGGCGAGCACGCCGATTTCGCCGCCGATCTTGATGAGTACGGCCAGTTCCACAAAGGGGAACAGCAAGAAGAGTAAGGCGGTCACGCGCATCTCAGGTCCTTCACGGTGGAAGCCGGTTGAAAGACAGGAGATGGAGGCGGCCGAGCCGATTTCAAGGTCGCCGCCAGGCGCCCGGCACAAACGACAAGGCCGCGAAAGTCGCGGCCTTGAGGGGGTTGCCCAGGGTCAGGGAAATATCGGGTTACCAGGACACGCCGACGCCGGCGGTGTACTCGGTCTGGTTGACGTTGCCCTCGGCACCGCTGGTCAATTCCTTGGACGCCTTGAGGTTCAGCGACGCCCAGTTGGTCACCTTGTATCTCAGGCCGACATCGCCATCGAAGGTGAAGTTGGCGGTGTTGTCCAGCGGCCGACCCAGTTCACCTGTGGTGAAGAACTGGATGGTCTGACCGTACAGATAGCGGTTGTAGTCCCACTTCACGCTCGCCGAGAGGAACTGGTCGGAGCCGCCGTCCGCATACTGGTAGCGATTGTCGTTGAGCAGCCCGGTGAGCGAGAAGGCGCCCAGTTCGTTGTCCCAGAACTGGTAACCGGGACCGGTACCCAGGGTCCGCTGCTTGGCCAGCGCCTGGATCCAGTCGCGCTTGTATTCGGCGCGGCCCTGCCAGAAGAATTTCTCGTCGAAGAAGCGATCCAGGGCGTATTGCAGATCGTACTTGTTGGTCGAGACGGTGTCGTTGGCCTTGTAGCGGTCGTAGCTGCCGTTGGCGTTGTGCCGCCACATGCCGTGCCGCGCCTGGGTCTTGAAGTCGATGTCGTACTTCTGGCTGTCCTCGGACGAGCTGATGTAGTCCAGGCCGGCGTCGATGTTGCCTTTCCAGGCAAAGTCGCGCAGGAAGGGCCGCGGCGGCACGATCTGGGTGATGCTGGCCAGGGGGACGGTCTGCTGGCCATCGGTGGTGGTGACCACCACCTGGCCGTCGTCGGCCGGCTTGAGGCTTTCCACCGGGAAATCGGGTTCGTACTTGCCGCGCTGGACGATGACGGGCTGGTCACGCTGCAGCGTCTTGATCTTGTCCCAGGACAGGGGAATGTTGCCGCCGTATTCGGTCTGCAGGAGCAGCTTCTTGCTGTCCAGCAGCTTGATGGTTCCGGTCAGACGATCGCCATTCTTGAGCCAGACGGTGTCGGCATGGGCGAAGGAGGCGAGTGACAACAGCGCGAGCGAGGAGAGCAATCGAAAACGCATGGGCACCAGGACACCTTTGGGTGGACTTGGGTGGAAAGGTAACGAAACGAGAGGGGCGCGATTATCCGGGTGCCAGAGGCTCGCGCAACCACTCCCGGGTAAAAGTTAGGCAAGTTTCCGGAAATACTGCCCAAAGGTCGGCCGTCTTGGGAGAATGCGGCAGCTCGACACGTTTCAGCACCACCGTAACCAAACTTTTCGGCACACTGGCACTCTTCTCCCCCGGAGCAGCAGGGCGTCATGCGTGCACCCCCTCCCCTCGAATCCCGTCGCCAGGCCGTCTTCCTGGCCCTGGCCGCCATTCCCGTGGGGCGGGTGGTCAGCTACGGCCAGTTGGCGGAACTCGCCGGGCTCGGTCGCGGAGCCCGCTGGGTGGGCTGGGTGCTGGGGCGCTTGCCGGAGGGCAGTACCCTGCCCTGGCATCGGGTGATCGCGGCGGACGGCCGGCCGAGCCTGACCCAGGACAGCCCCTCTGGCCGGGAGCAACGCGAGCGGTTGCGGGCCGAGGGTGTGCTGCTGCACGAGGACCGGGTGGACATGCGTCGGTACCGGTGGAATCCAGCTGAGAGTGTCGAGTAGAGTGCGCGTTTTTTCCGAGCCCAAGGGCATGTTTGCACGTTTCTGGCGAGAAGCCGTCACCACCTATAAATCCAAGGCCTGCCTGGCCCTGCTGCTGCTGGGTTTCGCCGCGGGCCTGCCGGCCATGCTGGTGTTTTCCACCCTGTCAGTCTGGCTGCGCGAAGCGGGCGTGAGTCGCGAGACCATCGGCTATGCCAGCTGGATCGGCCTGGCCTATGCCTTCAAGTGGGTCTGGTCGCCCATGCTCGACCTGTGGAAGCTGCCGCTGATCGGCAAGCTCGGACGGCGACGCTCCTGGCTGGTGCTGTCGCAGATCCTGGTGGGCCTGGGGCTGATCGGCATGGCGCTGTGCAATCCGCAGCAGCACCTGGAGCAACTCATCGCCCTGGCCGTGCTGGTGGCCTTTGCCTCGGCCACCCAGGACATCGCCGTGGACGCCTATCGCCTGGAGATCGCCGACGACGATCGCCAGGCCGCCCTGGCCGCCTGCTACATGACCGGCTATCGCATCGCCGCCCTGCTGGCCAGCGCCGGCGCGCTGTTTCTTGCCGAGGAGCTGGGCTCGTCCCGCCTGGGCTACAGCCAGAGCGCCTGGGCCACCACCTACATGCTGTTCGCCCTGCTGGTGCTGCCGGGCCTGGTGACCAGCGTGCTGATCCGCGAACCCGAGCCGGTGGCACCCATGGCCATGGCGGAATCGCGCTTCGGCTTCAATCACCAGCTGGTGGCGGTCGCCCTGCTGCTGGTGATGCTGATCTCCATCCCCGCCGCCATCAATGCCGCCATCGCCCAGGCCTGGCCGCGCGCCCTGCTCTACAGCCTGTTCATCGTCGGCTGCCTGTCGCCCTGGGGCCGCTACTGCTCCAAGCCCCTGAGCGATCTCATGCGCCGCATGCGCGAGCCCCTGCGGCTGCGCGATGCGGCCAATGCCGAAGAACTGCCGCGCTTCGACTTCGTCCACCAGATGGTCTCGGTGATCCTGCTGATCGTGCTGATCGTGGCCGCCACCGGCGGCCTGTCGGCCCTGGCCGGCGGCTACTGGCCGCGCGGTCTGATGTACGGCCTGATCGTCTGGCTGTGCCTCACCGCGCCGGGGCGCCGGCTGATGGCACCGGTACTGACGCCCATCACCGAATTCATCCAGCGCTACCAGTGGCAGGCGCTGCTGCTGCTCGGCCTGATCTCCACCTATCGGCTGTCCGACACGGTCATGGGGGTGATGGCTAGCGTCTTCTATATCGACGTGGGCTACAGCAAGGAAACCATCGCCGGGGTCAGCAAGATCTTCGGGGTATTCATGACCCTGTTCGGCGCGGGCCTGGGCGGCGTGCTGATCACCCGGGTAGGCATCCTGCCGATCCTTTTCCTCGGTGGCGCCGCTTCGGCGCTGACCAACCTGCTGTTCGTGGTGATCGCTTCCACCGGCGCCAACGTGCCGCTGCTGATCGCCACCATCTGCGCCGACAACGTCAGCGGCGGCATGGCCACCTCGGCCTTTGTCGCCTATCTGTCGAGTCTGACCAACCTCAGATTCTCGGCCACCCAGTACGCCATGCTCAGCTCGCTGATGCTGCTGTTGCCGCGCCTGCTGGGCGGCTACTCGGGGGCCATGGTCGAGCACGTCGGCTACAGCTCGTTCTTCTCCCTGACCGCGCTGATGGGGGTGCCGACGCTGCTGCTGATCGCGGTGCTCTGGCTGCGTCAGCGGCGCGATCCCGCCGTCGTCAAGACCGGCGGGAGCTGAGCGGGACCTAGGCGGCGGGGCTGGACTCGCCCTGCGCCTCGGCGACCGGTGCAGTGTTGGCGAAGTGCACCACTCGCTGCGGGAAGGGAATGCCGATACCCACCGCGCCCAGGCGGTCGCGGACCTGCTCGTTGAGCATGAACATCAGCGGCCAGTAGTCGCCGCTGTCGGTCCAGAAGCGTAGCGACAGGGTGATGGCACTGTCGCCCAGGGCCGATACCACCACTTCGGCGGCCGGATCCCGATGCACCCGCGAGTCTTCCGCCAGCGCCAGCAGCACCTCGCGGCCCTTCTGCAGATCGGCTTCGTAATCCACGCCGACATCGAAGATCACCTTGCGCTTGGGCTGGCGCGAGTAGTTGGTGATGATGCCGTTGGACAGATTGCCGTTGGGGATGGTGACGGTCTTGTTGTCCCCGGTCAGCAGGATGGTGTGGAAGATCTGGATCGAATTCACCGTCCCCATTACGCCCTGGGCTTCGATGAATTCACCGACGCGAAAGGGGCGGAAGGTCAGGATCAGCACACCGCCGGCGAAATTCGACAGGCTGCCCTGCAGTGCCAGACCCACGGCCAGACCGGCCGCGCCGATGATGGCGACAAAGGAGGTCGTGGCGATGCCAATCATGGACGCCGCGCTGACCGCCAGCAGGATCTTGAGGATGATGCTGATCAGGCTGCCGAGGAAACTCAGCAGCGCCGGGTCGGCGCCATGGTGGGCCGCCAGGCCGCTGGCCTTGGCCGAGACCTTGTTGATCAACCACCAGCCGATGGCCAGGGTCAGCAGCGCCAGCAGCACCCGGCCGGAGTACTGCAGGACAATGGGTAGCCAGCCCGCGGTCATCGCCAGCAGGTGGTTGTATTGGTTTTCGATATCCAAACGGCGTCTCCTGTTACCTCTTCAGTCAGATGCCGCCGCGCTCGGCGGCGACCCTAAAGGGAGTCAGCTCAATCGCGGAAGTTCTGGTATTGCAGCGGCATGTCCAGGGACTGGCCGCGCAGCAGGGCGATGACCTCCTGCAATTCGTCGCGCTTCTTGCCGGTGATGCGTACCTGCTCGCCCTGGATGGCGGCCTGGACCTTGATCTTGCTGTCCTTGATCAGGGCGACGATCTTCTTCGCCAGCTCCTTGTCGATCCCCTCGCGCAGGACGGTCTCCTGCTTGACGGACTTGCCGGACGCATAGGCATCCTTGACCTCCAGGCACTGGACGTCGATCTTCCGCTTGGCCAGGTTGACCTTGAGGATCTCCAGCATCTGTTCGAGCTGGAAGTCGGCATCGGCGGTGAGGGTCACCGTCAGGTCCTTGGCTTCGAAGCTGCCCTTGCCGCGCAGGTCGTAGCGGCGATCAAGGTCCTTGATGGCGTTGTCGACGGCATTGGTGACTTCGTGCTTGTCCAGCTCCGATACCACGTCGAAGGAAGGCATGGATTTTCTCCTCGGTTGCGATGGGGCAGCCTTGACGCTGCGGCATGACCGACCATTATAACGACTGACCCTAGCCTTGCAGGAATCCAACCATGCCCCGCGAATCCACCCTGGAGTCACAGTTGTGAGCTGGCACGTACTGGGTGCCGGCAGTCTCGGCGGGCTCTGGGCCGCGCGGCTGTTTCGCGGTGGCGAACCGGTCCGGCTGATCCTGCGTGACCGTACGCGCCTGGCGCAGTATCGCGCCGGCGGCGGACTGCACCTCAGCGAAGGCGACACCACCAGTCTCTATCCGCTGCCGGCCGAGACGCCCGAGGCCGGCAATCCGATCCGCCGGCTGATCCTCGCCTGCAAGAGCTATGACGCCGAGGAAGCCATCGCCAGCGTCGCCGCGCGGCTGGAACCGGAGGCCGAGATCCTGCTGCTGCAGAACGGCCTGGGCAGCCAGGATGCCGTGGCCGCCCGGGTGCCGCGGGCGCGCTGCCTGAGAGCCAGCACCACCGAGGGGGCCTATCGCGAGACCGACTTCCATGTGGTGGCGGCCGGCGCCGGGCAGATCTGGATCGGTGACCAGCTCGGCAGCCATACCCCGCCGCCCTGGCTGGACACCCTTACCCAGCTGGGTTTCCCGGTGCGCTGGACCGACGACATCGACGCCCGGCTGTGGCGCAAGCTGGCGATCAACTGCGCCATCAATCCGCTGACCGTGCTGCATCGCTGCCGCAACGGCGAGTTGCGCCAGCACGCAGCGGAAGTGGCAGCGCTCTGCGACGAACTCGCGGCCCTGCTGGAAGCCATGGGCCTCGCTCCGACGGCCCAGGGGCTGCAGCAGGAGGTCGAGGCGGTGATCGCCGCCACGGCCAACAACAGATCCTCGATGCTGCAGGATGTGGAGCGCGGCCAGCGTACCGAGGTGAGCCATCTGCTCGGTCATGCCCTGCCGATCGCCGGACGGCTGCGCCTGCCGGTGCCGCACCTGACGGACCTCCAGCAGCGGTTGCGGACCCGGCTCGCGGAGCGCGGATTGCCCGAGGACTAGCTGCGGGCTACCCTGCCCGCTTCCCTGTTGCCGCGACTGCCTCATGATCCTCGCCAAACGCCTGAAGAATCTCCCGGTCGGCCGCAAGTTGCTGGCCGCCCTGCTGGTGATGATGATCGCGGTGCTGGTGGTGGCCAACGTGACCTTCATCAGTGCCGCCTACTGGATCTCCCAGGAAAGCGTGGCGCCCCAGGCGCTGCAGACCCTGGGCCGGCTGTTCGCCAGCCCGGTGCTCAGTCGCGAGGTGCTGGCCTCGCCGGAAGCGGCCCAGGTGCAGTTGCGCCAGCTGGATGGCTATGCGCCGCTGCGCCTGGCCGCGGTCTACGACAGCCAGGGCCAGCGCCTGGCCGAGTTGCACAACGGCGATCGCCTGCAGGTACCCGCGCGCTTCGAAGAGCTGCAGACCTGGCGCCTGCGGGAATTCCGTACCAACCTGCTGGTGGAACTGCCGCGCCCCGAGGGCCCGCCCGGGCATCTGCTGCTGGTGGCCAGCAGCGAACTGCCGGGCGCCTTCTACCGCGGTACCCTGACCGCCAGCCTGGCGATCCTGACCTTCAGCATCCTGCTCTGGCTGGTGGTGGCGCGGCAGATCAAGCGACTCATCACCCTGCCGATCCGCGAGCTGGAAGAACTTTCCCGCCAGGTGACCCGCGAGGAAAACTATTCGCTGCGCGCCAGCAAGGGCAGCGAGGACGAACTGGGTCGCCTGGCGGAATCCTTCAACACCATGCTCGGCCGCATCCAGGGCCGCGAGCAGCAACTCAAGCGCGCCCGCGACGACGCCCAGTACGCCGTGCTGCAGGCCCAGAGCCTGGCCGAGGAGACGCGCCGCTCCAACCGCAAGCTGGAACTGGAGGTGCAGGTCCGCGGCAAGATCGAGAAGAAGCTCACCGGCTTCCAGAACTACCTCAACAGCATCATCGACTCCATGCCCTCGGCGCTGATCGCGGTGGACGAGCAGTTCTACGTCACTCAGTGGAACCAGGAAGCCACCCACCTCTCCGGCACCCAGCTGGACGAAGCCCTGAACCAGCCGGTGTTTCTCGCCTTTCCCTCGCTCAAGCCGTTCCTGCCGCAACTGAGTCGCACCGCCGAATTGCTGCGAGTGGAAAAGGTGGAGCGGGTGACCTGGGCGCTGACCGACACCCCGCGCCACTACACCCTGACCTTCTACCCGCTGATGGGCGGCGCCGGGCGCGGCGTGGTGATCCGCATCGACGA
The DNA here is from genome assembly GCF_009765395.1 of Pseudomonas sp. BAV 4579. Classification (NCBI taxonomy): domain Bacteria; kingdom Pseudomonadati; phylum Pseudomonadota; class Gammaproteobacteria; order Pseudomonadales; family Pseudomonadaceae; genus Pseudomonas; species Pseudomonas sp. BAV 4579. The sequence goes on from NZ_WHOV01000024.1 coordinate 58,921, forward strand.
CATCACCCAGCGCCTCAACATGGAAGAGATGATGGTGCAGTCGGAAAAGATGCTCTCGGTGGGCGGCCTGGCCGCCGGCATGGCCCACGAGATCAACAATCCCCTGGGCGCCATCCTGCACAACGTGCAGAACATCCGCCGGCGGCTGTCGCCGGAGTTGCCGAAGAATCTCGAGCAGGCCGCCGAATCCGGCGTCGAGCTCAATGCGGTGAATTGCTACCTGGAAAGCCGGCAGATCCCGCGGCTGCTCGACGGCATCCACCAGGCCGGCAGCCGCGCGGCCAAGATCGTCAGCCACATGCTGGCCTTCAGCCGGCGCAGCAATCGCAAGATGGAAGCCAGCGAATTGCCGCCGCTGATCGACCAGGCCATCGAGATCGCCGGCAACGACTTCGACCTGGCCGAGGGCTTCGACTTCCGCACCCTGTCGATCATCCGCGAATTCGATCCGGCGCTGGGGCCGGTGCCGGTGATCGGCAACGAACTGGAGCAGGTGCTGCTCAACCTGCTGAAGAACGCCGCCCAAGCGATCCACCTGCGCGACGACGAGGAAGAAGGCGAATACGGCCGCATCACCTTGCGCACCAAGCTGCGCGGCGGCTGGGCGGAGATCCAGGTGGAAGACAACGGCATCGGTATCCCCGAAGACATCTGCAAGCGCATCTTCGAGCCCTTCTTTACCACCAAGGAAGTGGGCCAGGGCACCGGTCTGGGCCTGTCGGTGTCGTACTTCATCATCACCAACAACCACAAGGGGCAGATGGAGGTGCATTCCACGCCCGGCATAGGGACCTGCTTCACCCTGCGCCTGCCCCTTATCCAGGCCGACTTCGACGCGGCCTAGAACCTCATCAGGAGCTGCGCCATGGGTTTTCGCCTTACCGAGATCTACACCCGCCAGGGCGACGCCGGCGACACCGGCCTGGCCGACGGCAGCCGGGTACCCAAGGACCATCCGCGCATCGAGGCCATCGGCGCGGTCGATGAACTCAACAGTGCCCTGGGTCTGCTGCTCGCCGAGCTGGCCGAGGACGTCCGCCTGGCCGAGGTAGGCGACCTTCTGGCGCCCTGCCAGCACCGGCTGTTCGACCTCGGTGGCGAACTGGCCATGCCCAGCTATCGCGCCCTGCAGCCGGTGGAGATCGAGCGCCTGGAAGGTGCCATCGACCGCTGGAACGCCGAGCTGGGGCCGCTGGAGAATTTCATCCTGCCCGGCGGCTCGCGCGCCGTGGCCCAGGCCCATGTCTGCCGCACCCTGGCCCGCAGCGCCGAGCGGCGCTGCCGCAGCCTGCACGCGGTGGAGCCGCTGGAGGGCCAGGGCCTGCCCTATCTCAATCGGCTGTCCGATCTGCTGTTCGTCGCCGCCCGCATCGTCGCCCGGCGCCAGGGGGTGAGCGAGGTGCTCTGGCAGGCCGCACGGCCATGAGCGCGCCGGCCGCACCCGCCGCGCCACCACCGCGCCGCCACGAGGGCCTGCTGGCGCTGTGGGACGGCCTGATCCTGATCCTGGTCTGCGTGAACCTGGCGCTGATCCTGTTCGACAGCCTCTATGCCCTGGGACCGCTCAACCAGGCCCTGGCCGCCGTGCTGCCCGGCTTCCACGCCTTCTATGGCGAACGCATCCATGCCCACTTCACCCACATCGACCTGGTGTTCGTCGCCTTCTTCATCGCCGATGTGCTGCTGGGCTGGCTGGTGGCGGTGGTCGAGCGCCGCCATGCCCGGTGGTACCACTATCCCTTTATCCACTGGTACGACGTACTCGGCTGCATTCCCCTGGGCGGCTTCCGCCTGCTGCGGGCGCTGCGCATCGTCTCGCTGCTCCTGCGCCTGCAGCGCCTGGGGCTGATCGATATGCGCGGCTGGCGGCCCTATCGGCTGTTCAACCACTACTACCAGCTGCTCATGGAAGACCTGTCGGATCGGGTGATGATCAAGATCTGCGGCGAATTGCAGGACGAGCTCAATACCCGCGACGACTTCTCCCAGAGCGTGATCGACCGCGTCATCCGCCCGCGCAAGCAGCGGCTGATCGACGGCATGGCGCTGCGCATCCAGGCGATGGTGGAACAGGGCTACAGCCAGAATCGCGCCACCCTGGAACGCCTGGTCGGCGACGTGGTGCAGCGCGCCCTGGACGAGAATCCCGACCTGGCCCGGCTCAAGCGCCTGCCCATGGGTGAGCGCCTGGCCGACACCCTGGACGGGGTGCTCACCGATATCGTCAACGGCCTGGTCCGGGAAGCGGCGGCCAGTCTGCGTACCCGCGACTTCCGCGCCCTGGCCAGTCGCCTGGCCGATCACGGCTTCGATCAGAGTCTGCCCAGCGGCGCCCAGGACAATGCCCTGGACGAGGTGCTGGTGGAGATCCTCGAGGTGTTCAAGCAGAAGGTCCTGCAGCGCCGGCTCGATCAGCTCGATGGCGAACTCTGGCCGCAGGAATGGCAGCGCAGCGAGATCGATCCGATCAACGCGCCCCGGCGCTGATCTGCTGCTGCAGATTCTGCACCTGGGTCTGCAGGGTGGTGATGTTGCGGGTGGTCTGCAGGCGGAAGGCGTCGAATTCCTTGCTGTCCGGGCCCACCGGGCGGGCGTCCAGTTCGCTGCGCAATACCAGCAGGTCCTGCTGCATCTCGCCCAGGGCCTGGTTCTGGGCGCTGGGTTTCTTCAGCGCGGCGATGTCGGCCTGCAGCGCCTTGTTCTGCGCGGTGAGGTTGGCCACCTGCTCGCTCAGGCTGGCGGTCTGCGCCAGGCCGTTCTTCAGCGCGGCCTGCTCTTCGGCCAGGGCCTTGAGCCGGGTATCCACCTCGCCACTGCCGGTCTGCACCGTCTGCACCGCGGTGGAGAGCGTCTGCAGGCGGTTGTCCTGGGCCTGCTGGTTGTCCGTCACCCCCTGTTGCTGGCGGGTAAGTTCGGCGACCTTGGTCTGCAGCGTCTTGACCTGCAGCAGCAGGGCCTCGCGACTGGTGGTGCCGGAGGATTCGCTCTCCACCAGCTTGCCGGAGATATCCCTCAGCCGACCCTGGGCGTCTTCGCTGATGCGCGCGAAGTTTTCCTGGGTGGCCACCACCTGTTCCTGCATCAGCACCAGTTGCTGATGACTCCACCAGGCGACCCCGGCCAGGGCCAGGGTCAGGGCCGCGACCAGCACCCACAGCGGCGCGGTGGAGGGCCCCCGGCGTACCGCGCGGGAGTGACCGGCAGCGGGTTCGCGATAGACCTCTTCGGCTTCGACCGGACGCCGACTGCCGGGACGGCGATCGTCGCGCTCCGGGGTCAGACTCGGGACGTTATCCATTTCATCGAGAAGATCGTTGCGCATGGCAGACCTGTGAGCAGAGGCAGGAAGACGGAATCGCGGCCAGTATAACGGCCGTCGCCATGGACGCGAGGCAGCCGGCACGCGGATTGGCCCCGGGAGCGTGCGCCGAAGCGCAGTCTGCGTTGATAGCAAAGCGCCAGCATGCCATGCCCTGGGTACGCTGAGGATGGCCGCTAGACCGGTCCGCTATGGGCCTGGGGCGCCCGCGGGCGATATTCTTCCAGGGCGCTCCAGGAACTGGCCTCGGGCAGGTAGCCGAAGGCCTCCTGGGCGGCGCGGATGTCCAGGGTGAAGGCGCTGTCGAGCAACTCGGGCCAGCAGGATTCATGTCCCGGGGTGCGCAAGCGGGCATAGAGCCGCCGGGGATCGAAGGCCTTGCGCTCGACCACCGGCGGCAGCTCGAAGCGGCGCAGCAGGAAGTTGATCGCGTCCCAGCACACCAGGGGCTGGCCATCGCTGAGGTTTAAGACCTTGCCACGGGTGGCGGCCGGTTGCCTGAGCAGCAAGGTCACCAGGGCCTTGCGCAGGTTGCCGGCGCTGGTGAAGTCCCAGCGATTTAGACCGTTGCCGCTACGCCCCAGCTGCCTGGCCTTGGCTCTTTCCAGCAACCAGCGTGCCCAGTCGCGATCGGCCAGGCCGAGCACCTGGGCCGGCCGCAACACCGTGACCTGGGGGCCGAATTCACCGGCGGCCAGGGCCAGGCGCTCCAGTTGCAGACGGCGCTGGGCCTCGCGGCTCCTGGGCTTGGCCGGCACCTGGTCTTCCTTGAGCGCTTCGCCGCCCCTTTCATAGAGGCGCGCGGACGACACATAGACAAATTGCGCCACCTGCTGCTGCAGGGCGGCTTCGATCAGCACCTGACCATGATCCAGATCCGCGGCGCTCGGCACGCCGGCCACGTCGGTGCAGTGGGCGATGGCGTCGATGTCGTCGCACAGCGCCACCACCTGCGCCGGCTGGTCGAGCAAGGCCGGGTGGTAGTCGGCGCCGCGTTCGACCAGGGCGTCCAGGGTCGCGCCGGGGCGGCCGTGCACCCGCACCAGTTGGCCGCGGTCGAGCAGATCGCAGGCCAGACCCGCACCGAGCGCCTCGCTGGCGCCCGTGATCAAGATACGCATGTCGCTGGGATTCCCGAACCTGTCCGCGGTCGCCGAGGACGACCCAGGGACCAGTGTAACCAAAGCCTTCGACAGGCGCCGCTAGTCGCGCACCAGCCACTGGCCGGCGACGCCCTCCAGATGGCGGGTCAGCGCCTGCAGGGCGACACCGCCATTGCGCCAGTGATGCCAGAACAGCGGGACATCCACCCAGTGACCGGGCGCCAGATCCACCAGGGCACCACTGGCCAGGGCGGCCGCACTCTGGATATCGGGCAGCAGACCCCAACCGATACCGCTGAGGGCCATCTGTTGAAAGCCTTCGGCGGACGGGCAGAGATGGTAGTCGAAGGGCGCGGTGACACCGAGCTGCTCCAGGTAGCGGTGCTGCAGGCGGTCGTCCGGGCCGAAGACGATGGCGGGCGCGCGCACCAGGGCCTGGGCGATCGGCCGCCCGGTCAGCCAGCGGGCACAGAAGTCCGGACTGGCCACGGCGCGATAACGCATGGCGCCCAAGGATCGCACCCGGGCGCCCGCCAGGGGCTGACCGCTGGCGCAGAGGCAGGCCGCCACCTCGCCCGCGCGCATGCGCCGCAGCACCACGTCCTGATCCTCTACCACCAGATCCAGCAGCAGCCCCTGCGCCACCAGCCAGGGGCCAACCGCGGCCGGCCACCAGCTGGCCAGGCTGTCGGCGTTCAGGGCGATACGGAGCCGCTGCGGCACCTCTTCGGCCAGTCCCGGCACCTCGCTGCCCAGATCGGCTTCCAGCAGGCGGACCTGCTGGATATGGCGCAACAGCCGCAGCCCCGGCGCGGTGGGCTGGGGCGGTGTCTCCCGCACCAGCACCGCCTGGCCGACCCGGGCTTCGAGCAGCTTGATGCGCTGGGACACCGCCGATTGCGACAGACCCAGCCGGCGCGCCGCCCGCTCGAAGCCGCCCTCTTCCACCACCACCGCCAGGGCTTCCAGCAACTTGTAGTCGATCATCGATTCAGCTAATGCTGCATAAGGAATATTGGTTTTTCTTATACACCCAGACCCGGCAAGGTGGCAGCCATTCCCGGACCACAAGGCGATACCCTTGCAATGAACAGCTATTTCACCGGCCTCTTGACCATGGCCAGTCTCATCATGGCGCTGGGCGCCCAGAACACCTATCTGCTGGCTCAGGGGCTGCGCCGTGAGCACCATCTGGCCATCGCCGCCTTCTGCCTCACCTGCGACGTGATCCTGGTGGCAGCCGGCGTACTGGGCCTGGCCGCGCTGATCCAGCACAGCCCGCTGCTGGTGGACATCCTGCGCTGGGGCGGCGCGGCCTTTCTGCTCTGGTACGGCGCCCAGGCGCTACGCCGGGCCTGGCGGCCGGCGGCCATCGACAAGCTGGAGACCACGAGTCCGCGCAGTCGACGCCAGGCGTTGCTCGCCGCGGCCGCCGTCTCCCTGCTCAATCCCCATGTCTATCTGGACACGGTGCTGCTGGTGGGCTCCCTGGGCAGCCAGCAGGCCGCGCCCCTGGCCTATGTGTTCGGCGCCGCCACCGCCTCCATGCTGTGGTTTTTCGGACTCGCCCTGGGCGCGGCCTGGGCCGCACCCTACCTGGCCCGTCCGGGGGTGTGGCGACTGATCGATCTGCTGGTGGCCGGGGTGATGTTTGCCGTCGCGGTGCAATTGCTGGTCTCGACCTGAGGCTGGCCTTCGCCCGGCGAGCGCCCTAAGCTGCGGCTCTGCGTTTCCTGTCGAGAGTCCCTATGCCCTTCGCCCGCTCGCTCCGCAGCCAGAGCCTGCTCCTGTTCGGCGGCAGTCTGCTGCTGATGCTGCTGATCGCCCTGGCCGGCTTCGGCCTGCTTTCCCGCGAACTGCACCGCTACCAGCACCTGATCGAGGGCCCGCTGGAGCAGCTGGTGGAGATCGACGACACCCACCTCACCTTCAAGATCCAGGTGCAGGAGTGGAAGAACTTTCTGCTGCGCGGTGGCGATGCCGATACCGCCGAGCGCTATTGGCAGGCCTTTCTGACCCGCGAAGCCGAGGTCGATCAGCGGCTGCAACAGCTGGCCACCCGCGTCGACCCCGAATTGCAACCGCGGCTCCAGGCGCTGCGGACCCAGCACGGGCGTCTGGGCGAGCGCTATCGCGCCGGCCATGCCGCCTATCTCGCCCATGACCGCGATCCACGTCGCGGCGATGCCGAGGTCCGGGGTATCGACCGCGAGACCGCCGAGGGCTTCGCCGCCCTGGTCGATGAACTGCACGGCCGTACCGCCGCGCAGATCGCCGCCATCCGCGCCGAGGCCCAGCGCGACATCCTGCTCGCCGGCCTGGCCCTGCTGCTCTGCGGCGGCGGCCTGCTGTTCCTGGGGGTCAGACTGGTGGAGCGCCGGCTGGTGGACCCGCTGGTGACCTGCGCCCGGCAACTGGGGCTGCTGGCGCGCGGACGCTTCGGCGAGCGCCTGCCCGGCGGGCGCGATGACGAACTGGGTCGCCTGACCCTCAGCACCAACCTCCTGCGCGACGCCGCCGTCCAGCACACCCACGAGCTGCGTCATCAGGCCAGCGAGGTCAGCGCCCTGAGCGCCCTGCTGGCCAGTCAGCTGCTGACCGAACCGGGTCAGCCCGCGCGCGCGATCGATCCGCAGGTCCTGAAAGAGGTCAGCCGCCGCCTCGCCGACATCGCCGGCGATCTGCAGGAGGCCGCCAGCCAGCGGCAGGACTGAACTGCGGCGCTAGAGCTGCGCCGCTACCTCGCGCCATTGCCCCGGTGCCAGGTCGTCCAGCGTCCAGGGGCCGATGCGTACGCGCACCAGGCGCAGGGTCGGCAGACCCACCGCGGCGGCCATGCGCCGCACCTGGCGATTGCGCCCCTCACGGATGGTCAGCTCGATCCAGGCGGTCGGCACGCTCTTGCGAAAGCGCACTGGCGGATCGCGCTCCCAGAGCACCGGCGGCTCGGCCAGCAGACGGGCTTCGGCCGGCAGCGTGGGGCCGTCATTGAGTTCGATCCCCTGGCGCAGGCACTGCAATTGCGCTTCGCTGGGCGTGCCTTCCACCTGGGCCCAGTAGGTCTTGGGCAGCTTGTGCCGGGGATCGGCGATGCGCGCCTGCAGCTGGCCATCGTTGGTCAGCAGGAGCAGGCCTTCGCTGTCACGATCCAGCCGGCCAGCCGGATAGACGCCCGGCACCGCGACATAGGCCTTCAGCGTCGCGCGGCCATCGGCATCGGCGAACTGGGTGAGCACATCGAAGGGCTTGTTGAGCAGCAGCAACCGCGGCGTGACCGGCGGCGCCTTGGCCTGGCGACGGGGCCGCTGGCCGGGGGTGGAACGGGTATTTCGCGACATGGGGATCGACGGCGGCTAGTAAGGGCCTGTTCAAAGGCTCGCGAGCTAGAGCCAAACAAGGCGAAAATGTCTGAGGAAGCGGATCGTACTCGCGCTCGATTTTACAAAAGTAAATGAGCATTCCGACCGGGCTGGCGATCCAGGACCTTTTCAACGCCGTTTGGCCGACGCGCAGCAGACTCTGAATAGGCTCTTAGGGGTAATCTGGGCCATCCAGTCTATTCGTCCGAGGTCCCATGCGCATCTTTCGTCCGCTGTGGCTGATCCACCTGCTCACCCTGGCCGGTTGCGCCTCGTCGGCCTACGAAGGCCCACGCACCGACCACTTCGACGGCGAGCGCTTCCACAACCTGGCGCCGCGCGAGGACAAGAGTCTCCGGACGTTGCTGAAATGGCAGTTCACCCGCACCCGGCCGGAATGGACCTGGCAGGAAGGGCCGGCTGTGCCGACGCGGCCAGCAACGCGGGTCGAGGGCGGCGAATTGCGGGTGACCTTCGTCAACCATGCCACCCTGCTGATCCAGCATCAGGGCCTCAACATCCTCGCCGATCCGGTCTGGTCGGAGCGGGTCAGTCCCTTCAGCTTCATCGGCCCGCGGCGCTATCATGCCCCCGGCGTGGCCCTGGATGACCTGCCGCCGCTGGATCTGATTTTCGTCAGCCACAGCCACTACGACCATATGGATCTGGCGACCCTGAGGCGCCTGGCCGAGCGCGCGCCCCTGACGCCGGTGGTGACGCCCCTGGGCAACGCCGAGCTGATCCGCCGCGAGACCGGTTTCGTCACCGTCAGCGAACTGGACTGGTGGCAGAGTCTGCCGCTCAAGGATGACGTGCGCCTGCACCTGGTGCCAGGCCAGCACTGGTCGGCGCGCAGCCGCTTCGACACCAATCGCCGGCTATGGGGTGGCTTCGTGCTGGAAGCGCCGAGCGGACCGGTCTATTTCGCCGGCGATACCGGCTGGGGCCCGCACTTCGCGCAGATCCGCGAACGCCTGGGCGCGCCGCGCTTCGCCGCCCTGCCCATCGGCTCCTATGAACCGCGCTGGTTCATGCAGGACAGCCACCTGAATCCCGACGATGCGGTACGCGCTCATCAGGCCCTGGGCGCGGCCAGCAGCCTGGGCATCCACTTCGGCACCTTTTCCCTGAGCGACGAAGGGCAATTCGCCCCGCCCCGCGACCTGGCCCATGCCCGGGCCCTGCACGGCCTGGCGGACGCGGCGTTCCGGACACTGGCGCCGGGCGAGGTCTGGTCGGTGCCCTGAGGTCAGCCGCCGACCTTTGCTGTTTCGATCAAAGGCGGTAGAGAGGAAGCGCTGAGCCAATCCATCAGGGTAGCTCTCATAGCAATTCCCCAATGCTGGTCATAGAGGGTCCAGGCCCCAGTAATCACGATGGCCCAGAGAATGCTGAACAGCGAACCGACCAGAAAGTATTCGGCAAAGTCCCGCTGATCCAGCTCTTTGAAGCGAGCGACGGTTTTGAGCGCTATCACCGCCGCGAGGATTTCCCAGCTGTTGCTCAGCAGTCCCGCAGCCAACACCAGGCGTTCGAGCCAACCGATGAGGCGTCCCGCGGAAAAGGCACCATCGGCGGATGCATCTGGCACCCCTGGCCGTCGCATGCGGATGAGCATACTGCGACACAAGACATTGCCGAGCTCGGTCAACAGGACCAAGGCAAAGAGCGTATAGGCCAGTGTATGCAATCCTTGCAGTAACCCGTTCACTGGTCGACCTCCCTGCGATCCAGCTCTGTCAGTACCTCCAGCACGGCGTTCCACTGTTGGCTATAGGCGTCGAAGTGGCCGGAGGTGCGTACCTTGTAGATGCTATGGACCGATACCTGACGCTGCTCTGCCAGCTCTGCTGGCGACTGTCCGTGCAACAGTGCCGCGATATCGCTCAATTGACGTTGCGTCCAACTTTTCTCGATCACCGTCAAACCCACCCCTAGCGCATCGAGAGCGACCTCCAACAGCGGTTCCTGTGGCAGCGAGAACCCATAACGGCAGAGCGCGCGCTTTTCATTGAGCTTGTGCCGACTGCGACTGAGGCCAGGCCCCATCATGTTCCAGGCCTGCTCCGGATTTACCGCCGTTTCTATCTGGGCCAGCCCCAGGACGAAGCGGCAGTCGATATTGCGCTGCAGGAGATCCAGCCTGATGTCACGCAACAGCCGAGCGCCGGCATTCAAGGAGGTCACCAGACCCTGAAATTCGTCTCCAAGGGTGATGGTCAGCGGTGACGCCAAGACGTCGGCATAACGCCTGTTGTGCTGCACCACCGCTTCATTGAAAGCCTTGTGCAACTGCGCCACGTCGACAGCTTGCTCGCTATGCACCAGGTCACCCATTACCACAGCGAGCGTTTTGGCCGTCTTTACCTGCTTTAGGGTCATTTTCGCGATGTAACCATAAAAGGGTCAATCAGCTCTTTTTACCCAAAGATGGTATGACTCGCCTAGTGCTAAATACCTCTAATGACCAGCAGTCGAAGGCCAAGGCATTCAGGATCCTTGAGGTCACCTTCAACAGCTTGACATCCCTGTCTGGTGATTCAGGTCACTCCACCAACCCCTTATCCCAGAGCCGTACCAGCTCACTGGGCGCCCGGTCTTCGGGGATCAGCAGGGTCAGTTCGTCTTCCTGCTCGGCGGGTTGCGGGCGAAAGCGCAGCTCCACCTTGAAGTAGCGCTGATCGCCGCGCCCGACCTGGGCCGGTTCGCCGGATTCCGGCAGGCAGCGTTCCAGCACCGAGCAGATGCGCCCGCGCTGGGCACTGTCGTACCGGCCGAATTCGATCTCCCGCGGCTTGCTTAACGCATGCAGGGGCGCGAAGCCCCCCTGTCGCGAGAGTCGCACCACGGTGTCCTTGCCCAGCGGGGGAAGTTCGCGCATTGCCTTGCTCCTCTAGCTAAGGGTGACACCCACGCCAGCCCAGGCCTCCTCGACCGCACGGACCTCTGCCGACTCGGCGCCGAAGCGACGACCGGCGTTGGAGACGGTGAGGCGGGCGAAGGCGGCGAAATCCGCATCGTTGGCCAGGCGACTGTCGCAAAGGGTGTCGTACCAGATCGGCCCGGCCTTTTCCCAGGCGTGACCGCCCAGGGCCAGCGCGGCCAGGTAGAAGGCCCGGTTGGGAATGCCCGAATTGAGGTGGACACCGCCATTGTCTTCGCGGGTCTCGATGTAGTCGCGCATATGGCCAGGCTGGGGATCCTTGCCCAGGGTCGGATCGTCGTAGGCGGTGCCCGGCTCGGCCATCGACCTCAGGCCCTTGCCCTTGATCTTCTTGGTCAGCAGCCCGGCGCCGATGATCCAGTCCGCCTCGGCGGCGGTCTGCTTGAGCTGGTACTGCTTGACCAGGATGCCGAAGACATCGGACACCGACTCATTGAGCGCACCGGACTGGTTGAAGTACACCAGCCCCGCCTCGCTCTCGGTGACGCCGTGCACCAGCTCATGGGCAATGACGTCGAGGGCGATGGTGAATCGATTGAAGATCTCGCCGTCGCCATCACCGAACACCATCTGCTCGCCGTTCCAGAAGGCGTTCTGGTAGTCCTGGCCATAGTGGACTGTGCCGGCCAGCGGCAGGCCCTGGCCATCGATGGAATTGCGCCCGAAGACCTCGTTGAAGAAGGTGAAGGTGGCGCCCAGGTAGTCATAGGCTTCGTCCACCGCCACGTCGCTCAGGGCCGGCTGGCCTTCCTGGCGCACCAGGCGCCCGGGCAGCTGCATGGCATTGCCGGCATCGAAGATGCTGCGCTGCGGACTGGCGTCATCGGTACGCGGCAGCGGCCCGATCGGCGCCTGGCGCACCCCGGGCCGACCGGGATTGTGCAACAGACTCTGGACGTGGCTCAGGGTGGTCAGGGCGCAGGAACGCTGGTGTTCGTCGCCATGATCGATGATGCGGCCAAGAATGTAGGGGGGAATCACCCCCTGGTAGGTGCCCGGGTTACGAGACATGCGCGCCCTCCTCCTCTGGGGGACAAAGGTCCCCGATCACCGCAGCGTGCGGTCCTGTCCGTTGGACCACGAAACGACCAGACGACTCCCGCCTCTTCACCCGGAGGCAGGCTTCTGGTACAAAGGCACCCCACGCGGGCGTCGTATAATGGCATTACCTGAGCTTCCCAAGCTCATGACGAGGGTTCGATTCCCTTCGCCCGCTCCAGATTTCAGGCGGCCTCCAATCAGTCCTTGCGGACACGCTGATTGGGGGCCGTTGCGTTTTCAGGCTCTGCCCAGGGGTTTTGCGCGCGCGAAACCTACCCCGCCACCAGGCTCCTCACCCGCTGCGCCAGGGCCTCCACCGCGAAGGGCTTGGTGAGGATCGCCATGCCCGGTTCTAGGTGGCCGTCGCTGAGCAGCGAGGTTTCGGCGAAGCCGGTGATGAACAGCACCTTGAGCGCCGGACGCTGGACCCGGGCGGCGTCGGCTAACTGGCGGCCATTCATGCCGCCGGGCAGGCCGACGTCGGTGACCAGCAGATCGATGCGGGCATCGGAGTGCAGCACTTCCAGGCCGCCGGCGCCGTCGGCAGCCTCGATGATGACGTAGCCCAGTTCGCGCAGCAGATTGGTCACCAGCATGCGCACCGTGGGTTCGTCGTCGACCACCAGCACCGTGGCATGGGCGCCTTCCAGCGGGCAGGGTTGGCCTTCGGTAAGGGGCAGGGCGCACGGTCGCTCCACCGGTCGCAGGGGCAGGTAAAGGCAGACGGTGGTGCCTTCGCCTGGCGTCGAGCGCAGCCGCAGCTGGCCGCCCGACTGGCGGGCGAAGCCATAGATCATCGACAGGCCCAGACCGGTGCCCTGCCCTATGGGCTTGGTGGTGAAGAAGGGCTCGAAGGCCTTGGCGGCGACCTCCGGCGTCATGCCGCTGCCGGTGTCGGTCACGCTCAGGTGCAGATAGCGCCCGGGGGTCAGTTCGAAATCGCGGGTATCCGCTTCGCCGAGGGTGCGATGACTGGCGGCGATGAGGATACGTCCGCCCTTGGGCATGGCGTCGCGCGCGTTGATGCACAGATTGAGCAGGGCGTTTTCCAGCTGGGACTGGTCCACCAGCAAGGGCTGGTCGTCCGGCAGACTGGTGAAGTGCACCTGGATGGCCGGCCCCACGGTGCGCTGCACCAGATCGAGCATGCCGCCCACCAGCTGGTTTACGACGGTGGCCTCGGGGGCCAAGGTCTGGCGGCGGGCGAAGGCCAGCAGCCGGTGGGTCAGGGCCGCGGCGCGCTTGGCGCTACCCTGGGCGGCCAGCAGGTATTTTTCCAGTTCGGTGAAGCGCCCCTGGCCGATGCGCAGACTCATGAGGTCGAGGCTGCCGGAGATCCCCGCGAGCAGGTTGTTGAAATCATGGGCCAGGCCGCCGGTGAGCTGGCCGACCGCTTCCATCTTCTGCGACTGGCGCAGGGCCTCTTCCGAGCGGCGCAGTTCCTCGGTGCGCTCTTCGACGCGCTGCTCCAGGGTGGCGGTCAGGTCGCGCAACTCCGCCAGGGCACGATCGCGCTCATCGGCCAGGGCACGCCGGGCATCCACGTCCAGCAGCACGCCGGGAAAGCGCAGCGGGGTGCCGTCCGGAGCCAGTTCGACGTGGCCGTTGGCTTCCAGCCAGTAGTAGCGGCCGTCGCGCCGTCTTACCCGATACTGGTGGGCATAGCGGCCACCACGGTCGATCACCTCGGCAATGGCGGCGGCCAGACCGGCCTGGTCGTCCGGGTGCACGGTCGCCACCACCTGGGCCAGGCTCAGGCCGTCGCGCCCCAGCGCCGGATCGAGGCCGAAATTGAGCGCGAAGGCTTCGTCGACGGTGAATCTGTCGGTGGGCAGGTCCCAATACCAGGTGCCGATGATGGCGCCGGCAGCCAGGGCCAGTTGCACGCGCTCGGCAGCGGCCAGCACGCTGCTTTCCGCGGCGCGGGCGCTGTCGAGCTCGTCGATGCGCGCCGAGAGTTCCTGTTCGAGGGTCAGGTTGTGCCGGCGCAGGGCGGCCTCGGCCACATCACGCTGGTGATGGGCCTGGACACTGGCGGTGGTCTCGGTGGTGATGTTGAGCATGCCGACGATGGCCTCGCCGTCCCGCAGCGGGCTGTAGGAAAAGCTCCAGTAGGTGTCCTCGGGATAGCCATTGCGGGTCATCACGAAGTGCTTGTCGACGAAGTGCAGCGCCTCGCCGGACAGCGCCCGCTCGATCAGCGGCGCGATCTCGTCCCACAGTTCCGCCCAGATGTCCTGGATCGGCTGCCCCAGCGCCGCGGGATGGCGCGCGCCGAGAAAGGGGGCGTAGGCCTGGTTGTAGATCAGCGTCTGCTCCGCGCCCCAGGTGGCGCACATGGCGAAAGGCGAGGCCATCAGCAGGTCGTAGGTGGTCCGGAGGGCCACGGGCCAGCTGGCGCGCGCGCCCAGTGGCGTGGTTTCCCAGGCGAAACGTTCGAGATAGGACAAGGGACGACTCACAGGAAGAGGCACTGAGGGATCTCGTGGCCGTCCGGGTCCGCTGCAGGGGCCCGGATGGCCATGATAGGCAGGTAAGAGCCTGCCTGCCAGAGTTCCAGGTGACCGACGGCGCCGCCGCCCCCATCAGTGGCAGGCCGGCCCTGCGGCATGCTGTCCCGGTGAAACGACTGGCACCGTCGCCGTGCATCTCTTACCGTGTGGCCCCCGCTGTCGCTGTCAGGTATCCGCTCGTCATGTCCGCGTCTTCCACCCCGCCCGAGGGGCTGCAACGCAGCCTGTCCAATCGCCATCTGCAACTGATCGCCATCGGCGGCGCCATAGGCACCGGCCTGTTCATGGGCTCGGGCAAGACCATCGCCCTGGCCGGCCCCTCGATCCTGCTGGTCTATCTGATCATCGGCAGCGCCCTGTTCTTTGTCATGCGCGCCCTGGGCGAACTGCTGCTGTCGGACCTGGACTACAAGTCCTTCATCGACTTCTGCACCGATCTGCTCGGGCCCTGGGCCGGCTTCTTCTGCGGCTGGACCTACTGGTTCTGCTGGATCGTCACCGCCATCGCCGATGTCATCGCCATCGCCGCCTATGCCCAGTTCTGGTTTCCCGGCCTCGCCCCCTGGATCCCGGCGCTGCTCTGCGTGCTGCTCCTGCTGGGGCTCAACCTGGTCACCGTGCGGCTGTTCGGCGAACTGGAATTCTGGTTCGCGCTGATCAAGATCGTCGCCATCTGCGCGCTGATCGTCACCGGCTTCGGCCTGGTGCTCTGGGGCTTCCAGTCGCCCTCGGGCAACGTCGCCAGCCTGGCCAATCTGTGGAACGACGGCGGCGTCTTTCCCATGGGGCTGGGCGGTTTCTTCGCCGGTTTCCAGATCGCCGTCTTCGCCTTCGTCGGCATCGAACTGGTGGGCACCACCGCCGCCGAAACCGCCGATCCGCGACGCAACCTGCCGCGGGCGATCAATTCCATTCCGCTGCGCATCCTGGTGTTCTATGTGCTGGCGCTGGTGGTGATCATGGCGGTGACGCCCTGGCGCCAGGTGGTGCCGGACAAGAGTCCCTTCGTCGAACTCTTCGTGCTGGCCGGCGTGCCCATGGCCGCCAGCCTGATCAATTTCGTGGTGCTGACCTCGGCCACCTCCTCGGCCAACAGCGGCATCTTCTCCACCAGCCGGATGCTCTATGGCCTAGCCCGCGAAGGTCATGCGCCACGCGGCCTCACCCGCCTTTCGCGGGCGGCGGTGCCGGCGCGCGGGCTGGTGTTGTCCTGCCTGTGCCTGCTGCTGGGTACGGTGCTGATCTACCTGATCCCCAACCTAGTCACCGCCTTCACCCTGGTCACCACCCTGGCCGCGGTGCTGTTCATGTTCGTCTGGTCGCTGATCCTGCTGGCCTGGCTGGCGTACCGCCGCAACCGTCCGGAGCGCCATGCCGCCTCCGCCTTTCGCCTGCCCGGCGGGCGCTGGGTGTGCTACGGGGTGCTGACCTTCTTCGCCGCGGTGCTGGTGCTGCTGACCCTGCAGGACGACACCCGCCAGGCGCTGCTGGCCAGCCCGCTGTGGTTCCTGCTGCTGGGCATGGGCTACTGGTGGCGCGGGCAGCGGGCGGGACGCGCCGCCTAGACCGGCCCTGGGCGCTCAGCCTACCGTCCAGAGTTCATCGAGGCGGGTGGTGTAGCGCGGGCTGAGCAGGTCGCGGCGCATCTGCCAGGCGGGATCGCGCGGAATCCGCGCCGGTCTCAGGGTCTCGCGACCGAACCGGCCATTGATGGCGTCCAGGGTCGCCATCAGCCGGGCAGCGGCTGGATCCGGGGCGGTGGCGAAGAGATCCGCCGCCACCTCGCCACGGCCGCAGAGATCGAGCAGCAGCACCTCCGCCCTGGCATAGCCGAAGCCGTCGCGAAAGATCTCGCGCAAACCCGCCTGGGCCTGGTCGTTGAGCACCCGGGTGTCGTCGCTGGGCGCCGGCAGGTTGAGCAGGGCGGCATTGGCGTAGCGGCCCTCGTCGGCGCCGTGCATGCCGGTCTGGATACTGACCCTCAGGGTGCGGCAGAGAGAGCCCTGGGCGCGCAGCTTTTCCGCGGCGCGGGCGGTGTAGCTGGCCACCGCCTCGGCCAGGGCGCCGAACTGGTACTGGCGGCGACCGAACATGCGACTGCTGCAGATCGTCTGCCATGGCGCTTCCAGTTCCTCCAGGCTCAGGCAGGCCAGTCCGCGCAATTCCCGTGCGGTCTTTTCCAGCACCACGCTATAGCGCTGGCGCAGCGACCAGGCGTCCTGCCCGGCCAACTCCCAGGCCGTGCTGACGCCCTCCCCGCGCAGGCGCGCGACCAGGCGCCGGCCGCCCCCCAGACGTCTTCGATGGGCGAATGCTTGAGCACCCAGTCATGCACCGCCGGGTCGCGCAGATCCAGCACCCCGCCGGTACGCGCCGGCCAGCGCTTGGCGGCGGCATTGGCCAGCTTGGCCAGGGTCTTGGTGCCGGCGATGCCGACGCTGACCGGGATGCCCGTCCATTTCTGCACCCGCGCCTGCAGGCGCTGGCCGAGGGCGTCCAGGGGTTCGGGCAGGCCGGCCAGATCGGCGAATACCTCGTCGATGCTGTAGCGCTCCAGGCGCGGCACCAGGGTCGCCAGGGTGCGCATCACCCGATCGCTGAGATCGCCATAGAGGGCGTAGTTGGAACTGAAGGCCTCGACCTCGCCGCGCCGGGCCAGCTCGCGCACCTGGAACCAGGGCGCCGCCATGGCGATGCCCAGGCGCTTGGCCTCGGCCGAGCGGGCGATCACGCAGCCGTCGTTGTTCGACAGCACCACCACTGGCCGCTGCGCGAGATCGGGGCGGAAGACCCGCTCGCAACTGCAATAGAAGGCGTTGCAGTCGATCAGCGCCAGCACCGACTCAGCCATGGCCGAAGCGCCTCAGGCTGTGGGTGGCGACGCCCCAGACCTCGAAATCATCGCGCTCGCCGATGACCAGGGGCGCATAGGCCGGATTTTCCGCCAGCAGGACGAAATGGGCGCCGCGCCGGCCGAGGCGCTTGAGGGTGGGTTCGCGATCGCGCACCGCCACCACGATGTCGCCGACCCGTGCCGGCCGGGCGCGATCGACGATCACCAGATCGCCGGCGAAGATCCCGGCGCCGGTCATGCTGTCGCCACTGGCCTGGATGACATAGGTGTGCGGCGCGCGCAGGTCGACCAGTTCGTCCAGCGAGACCTGGCGCTCCAGATGATCCTGGGCCGGCGAGGGAAAGCCGCACGGCAGGCGAAAATCATAGAGCGGCAGCCGGGTCTCGGACGACTCCAGGCAACCCAGGACGGTAACGGACATGAAGAGGCGCTCCTGCGGATAACTGTATATTTATACAGTTATCCGCAGCCGCAAGGTTGTAAAGTCCGACCTAATTTCTGCCGATGAGCGGCGCCCTCAGGCGCTGAGGCGAAAGCGCGAAACGATGCCGCGCAGGTCCTGGGAGAGCCCGGCGAGACGCTCGGCGGTGCCGGCATCGGCCTCGATCCCGCCCAGGACCTGCAGGGTGCTGGCGCGGATGCCGGTGGTGTTGCGGTTGATGTCTTCGGAGACCGCGGCCTGCTGTTCCGCGGCGCTGGCGATCTGCACGTTGACGTCGACGATGCGTTCCACGGCGGCGCCGATGCTGGTCAGGCTGACGCTGGCCTGCTCGGCTGCCGCGACGCCGCTCAGGGCATGGCCGCGACTGGCCTGCATCTGGCCGACGGCCTCGCCGGTGGCGGCCTGCAACTGCTCGATGATGCGGCGGATTTCCTCGGTCGAGGTCTGGGTGCGCGAGGCCAGGGTGCGGACCTCGTCGGCCACCACGGCGAAGCCACGGCCCTGCTCACCGGCCCGAGCGGCCTCGATGGCGGCGTTGAGCGCCAGCAGGTTGGTCTGCTCGGCGATGGTACGGATCACCGCGATGACCCCGCCGATGGCCTGGCTGTGGCTTTCCAGGGCCGCGACCTTGGTGGCGCTGAGGTCCACCTCGGCGGCCAGGGCCTCGATGGCCTGTTGCGTCTGCCGCATCACCCGGGTGCCGTCCCGGGTGGCCTGATCGGCCTGCTGGGCGGCGGCCACGGCGCCTTCGGTGTTGTTGGCGACATCCGCCACGCTGGCGGTCATCTCGGTGATGGCGGTGGCCACCTGATCGGTCTCGCCCTGCTGCATCTGCATGGTCGCACGCGACTGGCCGATGGAGCCAGCCAGGGATCCCGAGGCCTCGGCCACCGCGTTGGAGGCCTGATCGACCTCGCGCAGCGAGCGACCGAAGGCCTCCAGCATCGCGTCCAGGCTACGGCCGATGTCGGCGATCTCGTCATGTCCGCGCAGGGCGGCGCGGCGACTCAAATCGCCCTGGGCGGCGGCGGCGGTCACCCCGACCAGTTCGGCGATCCCCAGGCGCAGGGCCCGTTAGATGCCGGCGAAGGTATAGATCAGCAGCAGCAGGGCACCCAGGATCAGGCCCACGACCAGATTGCGTAGCGTGGTCGCATGGACCAGTCGCTCGGCGAGCAACTGGGAGAGCTGGCCCTGCGCCTCGTCCTGCACCTTGTAGTAGCGGGCGACCACGGCATTGCCCTGGGTACCCAGGGCGCGCCCGGAAACCGCCCCCTCATTGGTCATGGCCGCCTGCATGCCCTGGCGGAAGTTGGCATAGTCGTCCGCCGCCTGGGCCAGGGAGCCCTTGAGGCGCTGGGCCAGCTCCGGTGCCTGACGCGCCAGAAGCTTGAGACCCTGCTCCAGTTCGTCGGCGCTCTGCCGTTCCTGGTTCACCACGCTGCGCGCCAGATTCAGACTGGCCGGATCGAATCTGTTGGTGGCGCTCAGGCCGAAGGCCAGGCCGCGCAGCTGGCCGATGAGGTTGATTTCCCGCAGCAGGCGTACGGAGGTGATGTCGATGAGAAAGAGGCTGGTGTAATCCGAATCCAGCGCCAGGCCGGAGGTGGCAGAAACGTAATAGAAGAGGTTCAGGGTCTGGGTCAGTTGCTCGTTCCAGGCCTCGAACACCTCCAGCGGGGTGCCGGTGGCCCCCTGCATCAGGCGTTCGGCGCCCCGCCGCAACTGGCTCAGGCGATCCCCGGTTTCCAGCTGGGTGCCGAGCTCGCGATCCAGCCGGCCCAGATCGTCATAGGCCTTGAGCAGGTTGTCACGGTTATTCTGCCAGTCCTGCTGGGCGGAGGCATCGCCATCCTGGAGCCGCTTGGTCAGGGCCCGCTGCAACATGCTCAGGCGGGCGACCGGGGTCAGTTGCGTCAGATAGCGCTGACCGTCGATTTCCTGGACCAGGCCGACCCGCTGTTCCTGGATATCCTGGTAGAGGTAGACACTGAGGAAGATCAGGGGCACCAGGACGATGGCCGCCAGGCAGGCGAATTTGGCGGGGAATCTCAGGCGATTCATCAGGCTTACGACAGGGGTCAACAGATTCATGGCGAGCTCACGGACGGCAGAAGGGGTCACTCAGGCTGTACCGCCCAATTTGTGACCTAATAGACAAAGCATTCTGTAACAGTTCTATCGCTATCGAGCTGCCGCTTCGCTTATATGGCCCTTTGCCACTCGACGGTCGAAAGACATCCCCCAACGGTCGCAAAAAGGCTCTAGCATGCATGATGTAGTGATTCTCAATGCCCTTGTGCTGGATGGTCGCGACCGTCCGGGCCGGGTACTCGACGTGGCCATCGCCGGCGAGCGCATCCAGGCGCTGGGCGAACTGGCCGGGCAACCGGCACGGGAGGTCCGCGACGGCAGCGGCCTGGTGCTGGCCCCCGGCTTCATCGATGTGCATACCCACGACGACACCATGGTCATCCGCCGACCGCAGCAGCTGCCCAAGCTCAGCCAGGGGGTCACCACCGTGGTGGTGGGCAACTGCGGCATCAGCGCCGCCCCGGTGCGGCTGCGCGGCGAACCGCCGGATCCGCTGAATCTGCTCGGCCCGGCCGCGGTCTTCGGCTATCCCACCTTTGTCGCCTACCGCGCGGCGGTGGAGCAGGCGCGGCCCGGCGTCAACGTGGCCGCCCTGGTCGGCCACACGGCGTTGCGCAGCAATCATCTGGACGATCTCCAGCGTGCCGCTACCCCCGCCGAAATCGCCGCCATGCGCCTCGAATTGCGTGAAAGCCTGGCGGCTGGCGCCCTGGGGCTTTCCAGCGGGCTGGCCTATGCCTCCGCCGCGGCGGCGCCGACCGCGGAGGTGGCCGAATTGGCCGCGGAGCTGGACGCCGTGGGCGGACTCTATGCCACCCACCTGCGCAGCGAATTCGCCGCGGTGCACGAGGCCCTGGACGAAGCCCTGGACATCGGTCGCCAGGCACGGGCGCCGGTGGTGGTCTCCCACTTCAAGTGCGCCGGGGTGGACAACTGGGGCCGCGCGCCGGAATTGCTCAACGCCCTGGAGTGGGCCGCCCACCGCCAGCCGGTCGGCTGCGACTGCTATCCCTATGCGGCCAGTTCCTCGACCCTGGATCTCAGACAGGTCACCGATCGCCACCGCATCACCATCACCTGGTCCACCCCGCATCCCGAGTGCGGCGGCCGCGACCTGGCCGCCATCGCCGCCGACTGGGGCCTGGATCTGCAGGAAGCCGCCCGTCGCCTGCAACCGGCGGGTGCCGTCTACTACGGCATGAGCGAGGCCGATGTGCGGCTGATCCTCGCCCATCCGCTGAGCATGATCGGTTCCGACGGCCTGCCTGAGGACCCCTTCCCCCATCCGCGGCTCTGGGGCGCCTTCCCGCGGGTGCTGGGGCATTTCAGTCGCGACCTCGGCCTCTTTCCGCTGCACACCGCCGTGCACAAGATGACCGGCCTGTCCGCCGCCCGCTTCGGCCTCAGCGGCCGCGGCCTGATCGAGCCGGGCGCCCAGGCCGACCTGGTGCTGTTCGATCCCCGGCGCATCCGCGACGTGGCCGACTTCAGCGACCCGCAACGGCCTGCCGAAGGCATCCACGCCGTCTGGGTGAATGGCCGCCTCGCCTACGCCCCGGATCAGGTCATTGGCGAGCGCCATGGGCGCTTCCTGCCACGCGCCGGCGATCTGCGGCACGGCTTCCCGCGCCCCACCTGAGCGCTACCGGGTAACGCCTCGCCCTGGTGCGCCTTCGTTACCTTCCGCCACCTCCCGGTGCCCCCTGGTGCACCGGAGGCAACCTTCGCTGCCTGCCACTCAAGCCAAGCCCGTGATTTGCAACGCCGGACGAATAGCTGGCACAGTCACTGCAACCTATTCCGTTGTTACGAACATACTTCCGCTATAACGGAAACGGAGAAACGCTATGACAGGCAAGACGAAGGGGTGGAAAACGCTGGCGCTGCTGGTCGGCCTGGTCGCCATGACCGGCGCCCAGGCGGCCAAGCTGGATGACGTACTCAAGCGCGGCCATCTGGTCGTGGGTACCGGCAGCACCAACGCCCCCTGGCACTTCCAGGGCGCCGACGGCAAGTTGCAGGGCTTCGATATCGATATCTCCAAGGTCATCGCCAAGGGCCTGTTCAACGATCCGGAAAAGGTCGAGTTCGTCGTGCAGGGTTCGGATGCGCGCATTCCCAACCTGCTCACCGACAAGGTCGACATTAGCTGCCAGTTCATCACCGTAACCGCCAGCCGCGCCCAGCAGGTGGCCTTCACCCTGCCCTACTACCGCGAGGGCGTGGCCCTGCTCCTGCCGGCCAACAGCCGCTACCAGCAGATCGATGACCTCAAGGCGGCCAAGAGCGACCTGACCGTGGCCGTGCTGCAGAACGTCTATGCCGAGGAACTGGTGCACCAGGCCTTGCCCGGCGCCAAGGTCGACCAGTACGACAGCGTCGACCTGCTCTACCAGGCCCTGGGCACCGGTCGCGCCGACGCCGTGGCCACCGACCAGTCCTCGGTCAAGTACCTGATGACCCAGAATCCCGGTCGCTACCGCTCGCCCGACTACGCCTGGAGTCCCCAGACCTACGCCTGCGCGGTCAAGCGCGGCGACCAGGACTGGCTGAACTTCGTCAACACCGCCCTGCACGAGGCCATGACCGGCGTGGAATTCCCCACCTACCAGGCCTCCTTCAAGAAGTGGTTCGGCGTCGAGCTGCCGTCCCCGGCGATCGGCTTCCCCGTCGAGTTCAAGTGATCCTGGCCCCGGCGCGGCCCGTCCGCGCCCTCTAGGTAGACGTCGAGCATGAACTACACCCTCAATTTCGCGCCCGTGTGGCAGAACCTGGACCACCTGCTGGCCGGGCTCGCCCTCGGCCTGCAGCTGGCGCTGGTGGGCATCGCCATCGGCTGTCTGATCGGCCTGGCCACGGCCTTCGCCCTGCTCTCGCCGGTGCGGGCGCTGCGCTGGCTGGCAGCGGGCTACGTCACCCTGGTGCGCAACACCCCGATCCTGGTGTTGATCCTGCTGCTGTACTTCGCCCTGCCCAGCATCGGCATCCGCCTGGACAAGCTCAGCTCCTTTCTCATCACCCTGGCGCTCTATGCCGGGGCCTACCTGGCCGAGGTGTTTCGCGGCGGCCTCATGGCCATTCCCAAGGGCCAGCGCGAGGCCGGTCTGGCCATCGGCCTGCGCGAATGGCAGATCAAGGCCTACGTCATCATTCCGGTGATGCTGCGCAACGTGCTGCCGTCGCTGTCCAACAGCTTCATCTCGCTGTTCAAGGACACCTCGCTGGCGGCGGCCATCGCCGTGCCGGAACTGACCTACCAGGCGCGCAAGATCAACCTGGAAAGCTACCGGGTCATCGAGACCTGGCTGGTGACCAGCGCCCTCTACATCCTCACCTGCTACGTCATCGCCCTGCTGCTGCGCCAGCTGGAGCGGCGGCTGAGCCTGACCCGCTAGGAGCCCGATCGTGTACGAAGCCCCCTCCTGGTTCCTGGAATTGTGGAACGCCCGCCAGACCCTGGCCGCCGGTTTCGCCACCACCCTGGCCTGCTCCGTGCTGGCGGTGCTGGGCGGCACCCTGCTGGGTACCCTTGGCGGCCTGGCGTTGACCTACGGGCGCTGGCCGTTGCGCCTGCCGTTCCGCGTCTATTCCGACCTGATCCGGGGTACCCCGGTGTTCGTGCTGGTGCTGGCCTGCTACTACATGGCACCGGCCCTGGGCCTGCGGCCCACGCCCTTCCAGGCCGGCACCGCGGCGCTGCTGCTGTTCTGCGGCTCCCATGTGGCGGAGATCGTCCGCGGCGCCCTGCAGGCCATTCCGCGTGGCCAGCACGAGGCGGCCAAGGCCATCGGCCTGACCTTCGCCCAGAGTCTCAAGGAGGTGCTCCTGCCCCAGGCGCTGCGCCAGATCCTGCCGACCTGGGTCAACGCCTCCACCGAGATCGTCAAGGCCTCCACCCTGCTCTCGGTGATCGGCGTGGCCGAGTTGCTCCTGAGCAGCCAGCAGGTCATCGCCCGCACCTTCATGACCCTGCAGTTCTATCTGTTCGCCGGGCTGCTGTTCTTTCTCATCAACTTCGCCATCGAGCGGCTCGGCCGCTATCTGGAAAAACGGGTGACCCTGCCATGACCGATTCCAATGTCCCCCTGCTGAGCATCAACGACCTGCACAAGAGCTTTGGCGCCGTGGAGGTGCTCAAGGGCATCGACCTGTCCCTGGATCGCGGCGACGTGGTCACCCTGATCGGCTCCAGCGGCTCGGGCAAGACCACCCTGCTGCGTTGCGTCAACCTGCTGGAAGACTTCCAGGGCGGCAGCATCCGGCTGGCCGGCGAGGCCATCGGCTATCGCGAGGAAGGCGGTCGCCGCCAGCGCCTGCCGGAACGGGAGATCGCCCGCCAGCGCTCGCTCACCGGCATGGCCTTCCAGCAATTCAATCTGTTTCCCCACCTCACCGCTCTGGAAAACGTCACCCTCGGCCTGCGCAAGGTCAAGAAGCTGGGCAAGGACGAAGCCGTGGCCATCGGCGAGCAGTGGCTGCGCCGGGTCGGCCTGATCGAGCGCCGCGATTATCATCCCGGCCAGCTTTCCGGCGGGCAGCAGCAGCGGGTGGCCATCGCCCGCGCCATCGCCATGAATCCCAGTCTGATGCTGTTCGACGAACCCACCTCGGCGCTGGACCCTGAGCTGGTCGGCGAGGTGCTGGCGGTGATCAAGGACCTGGCCCAGGACGGCATGACCATGCTGCTGGTGACCCACGAGATGAGGTTCGCCTACGAGGTGTCCGATCGCATCGTCTTCATGAGCCAGGGCCGCATCGAGGAGCAGGGTCCGCCCCGCGAGCTGTTCGAGCGGCCGCGCTCCACCCGTCTCGCCGAATTCCTCGGCCGGACCTCTTTCTGAATCCTTCCCCCGTAACAGGAGCACCCTTATGAGCATCACTCGATACGGCGCCGGCGAACGCGGCGCAGGTGGTCAACTCCTGCCCTTCGCCCGCGCGGTGGAAGCCGATGGCTGGCTGCACGTCTCCGGCCAGGTGGCCATGGAGCATGGCGAGATCATCGACGGCGGCATCGTCGCCCAGACCCACAAGACCATGCAGAATCTGATCGCCATCCTCCACGAAGCCGGCTACGGTCTGGAGCACGTGGTGCGTGCCGGCGTCTGGCTGGACGATCCGCGCGACTTCTGGAGCTTCAACAAGGTGTTCGCCGAGTACTTCGCCGGCAACGCCCCGGCGCGCGCCTGCGTGCAATCCTCCATGATGGTGGACTGCAAGGTCGAGATCGACTGCATCGCCTACAAACCCAAGAGCTGAGACAACCCGGAGCCATGACCGAACCTACCCGCCAGCGCGCCCGCGGCCTGGACCGCGCCTTCGATATCCTCGATCACCTCAAGCGGGTGGGTCGGCCGCTGCGACCCAATGAGGTCGCCGCCGGTCTGGGCATTCCCAAGTCCACCGTCTACGACCTGGTCGGCCTGTTGCTGGAGCGGCACATGCTCGATGCCGTGGGCCGCGACGGCCAGGTCTACCTGGGCCGCGAGCTGTACTTTCTCGGCCAGGCGCACCTGCGCCACTTCGACCTGGCCCGCGAGGCCGGGCTGCTCTTGGACGACATCGTCGCCCAGACCCGCGAGACCGCCCAGCTGTGCCAGCTCAACGGCCGCAAGTACACCGTCTCGCTGATGAAGGAAGGCGCCCGCGCCTTTCGTATCTCCTCCAATGTCGGCGAGGACGCGCCCATTCCCTGGACCGCGTCCGGGCGGCTGCTGCTCGGTCATCTGAGCGATGCCGAGATCCTCGCCCTGATCGATCCGGACGACTTCATCCTGCCCGATGGCAGCCGCCTGGCCCCGGCGACCTTTATCGCCGAGATCCGCAGCGCCTGCGCCGCAGGCTTCTTTTCCTTCGACAGCATCGCCGACACCTACACCCACTGCTTCGCCGCCCCGGTGCAGGACGCCAGCGGCCTGAGCATCGCCACCCTGTGCATCGTGGCGCCCCGCGCCGACGCCCAGGCCCACCATGCCGAGTACCGCCAGGTACTGGTCGACAGCGCCCGCCGCCTGTCCCAGCGCCTGGGCGGCCAGGAGAATCCATGACCCCCCTCAACGCTCCCGAGAAAGGCGCCGCCAGTCCTGGCGCCAGCCTGCTCAGCGACATCGCCCTGCCCGCCCTGGTCATCCACCAGGACGCCCTCGACCACAACATCGCCTGGATGCAGGCCTTCGCCAGCGAGCGCGGCGCCGAACTGGCGCCCCACGGCAAGACCAGCATGGCGCCGGCGCTGTTCCAGCGACAGCTGGCCGCGGGCGCCTGGGGCATGACCCTGGCCACCGCCGTGCAGACCCGCGCCGCCCAGGCCCACGGCGTGCGCCGGGTACTGATGGCCAATCAGCTGGTGGGCGCGCCGAACATGGCGCTGATCGCCGAATTGCTCACCGCCGAGCCGGACTTCGACTTCCATTGCCTGGTGGATCATCCCGATCAGGTCACCGCCCTGGGTGCCTTCTTTGGCGCACGCGGCCTGGCGCTGCAGGTGATGATCGAATACGGCGTACCCGGCGGCCGTTGCGGTTGCCGCAGCGAAGCCGAGGTGCGTGAACTGGCCCGCGCCATCGCCGGACAACCGGCGCTGCGCCTGACCGGCATCGAAGGCTACGAGGGGGTGATCCATGGCGCCGAAGCGGTCACCGACATCCGCGCCTTCGCCGATTCCCTGGTGCGCCTGGCGGAGGAATTGCGCGGCCAGGGCGCCTTCGCCCTCGACCGCCCCATCGTCACCGCATCGGGTTCGGCCTGGTACGACCTGATCGCCGCCGCCTTCGACCAGCTGGACGTGCGCGAGCGCTTTCTCGCCGTCATGCGTCCCGGCAGCTATGTGGTCCATGACCACGGGATCTATCGCGAGGCCCAGTGTGGCGTCCTGGCCCGCACCGGTCTGAACGAAGGCCTGCAACCGGCGCTGGAGGTCTGGGCGCATGTGCAGTCCATGCCCGAACCCGGTTTCGCCATCCTGGCGCTGGGCAAGCGCGACATCGCCCACGATGCCGGCCTGCCGTTGCCGCTGCGCCGCTACCGTCCCGGCCAGACCCCTGCCGACACCGTCGACGTCAGCGGCTGCACGGTCACGGCCATCATGGACCAGCACGCCTTCATGGTCGTGGCCCCGGGGACCGCACTGGCCATCGGCGACATCATCGCCCTGGGCACCTCCCACCCCTGCCTGACCTTCGACAAGTGGCGCCAGGGCTGCATCGTCGACGAAGGTCTGCAGGTCGTGGAGACCTTCGCGACCTGCTTCTAGGAACTCAGGGGCGCAGCTCGCCCTGTTCCTCCCCATCCCAGTAACGCACGCGCTCGGCATGCACCTTGATGAGGATCATGCCGGGCGTGTCGGTACCCTGGGGAAACCAGCGGTCCAGACTCTTGGTCCAGTGCGCCTCGAATTGCGCCTTGTCGCGGATCAGCTCGGCATGCCCTTCGATGCCGATGAAGAGGCCGGGCTTGCCGAGCAGACTCTTGCCTTCGCTGAAGCTCAGTCCCACCGCCGGATCCTGCTCGATGTCGCAGATCTTGGCCGAGTCCTCGTAGGCATAGAACCAGGAGTCCCCGTCGTATTCGACGTCGCCGTTGTTGCTCATCGGCCGGCTGGTCAAACGCCCGGTGCCGGTGGTCAGCATGCAGAAATCCAGATCGCGCATCGCTTTGGAAAGGTCGTGCAGGGTCTTGTCGGCCATGGGGGTCGCTCCGGTTGGGCGGGCAGGCAGTGCCCGTCTGCATTCAGACCGAAGACGGCTGCCGCTTGGTTCCGGCGCGGCGGCCGCGACCGGGCTTTTCGGACGGAGGGCCCTAGTGGGAAGAGACATAGAGCGCCGTCGCAGGCGGTGCCGGCAACGCATAGGTGGCCTTCATCCAGTCGATCTCCGCCAGCGGTGTCCGGCCGAACAGCCGCTTGAATTCGCGACTGAACTGGGAGGCGCTCTCGTAGCCTACGGCAAAGGCCGCGTTCGCCGCCGGGAGGGCGTCGCGCAGCATTAACAGCCGCGCCTGGTGCAGACGGGTCGACTTCAGATACTGCATGGGCGTGGTCCCCGTGACGTCGCGGAAGTGGCGATGGAAGCTGGGCTGACTCATGCGCGCTTCCTGCGCCAGCGCGGCGACGTCCAGGCGCTCGGCATAGCGGGCGTGCAGGGTGCGCAACGACCGGGCGATGCGGCCGAAACGACCCTGGCGATCCAGAGCCGCACGCAGTGATCCGCCCTGGGCGCCGGTGAGGATCCGATAGTAGAGTTCGCGCAGCAGCGCCGGCCCCAGCAGCCGGGCGTCCGTCGGCACGCTCAAGGCTTCCAGCAAGCGCAGCGTCGAGGCGCGCAGCGGTTCATCGATCGGCGAGGCATAGAGCCCGCGGGGCGCCTCCCGCGCCGGTCCCAGTTCGCTGTCGAGCTGCAACACCAGGTCCCCGAGCAGCCCGAAATCCAGCCTTAGATAGATGGCCAGCAGCGGTGCCTCCGGACTGGCATCGGTCTCCATGGTGAAGGGCACGGGCACGGAGACCACCAGGTAGTGCTGGGCATCGTACTGATAGACGCGCTCACCGAAGTAGCCGCGCTTGCCACCCTGGCAGACGATGACGACCCCGGGATCATAGAGCACGGGTACGCCGGTCAGCGGACGATCCGAACGCAGGAAGCGTACATCCTCCAGGGCGCTGAGGTTGTAGCCTTCCTGGGGCGCCAGCCTGCCCAGCAGCGCCACCAGACGCCTGGCAAGGGGATCGCTCGGATTCATGGGGCCTCCGCGTCAGCCATCGGTGGAAAGGGTCAGGGCCTCCCAGCGCTCGATCTCCCGGCTGGCCGTGGCCAGACGTTCGCGCACCAGCTGCAAGGCATGGCTCCCCAGCAGCAACTGTGCAGGCGGGGCCGGCAGGGCGATGAGCTGCAGCAGGGCCTGGGCCGCCTTGCGCGGATCGCCGGGCTGCTTGCCGCTCTTGGCCTCCCGCGCCGCCCGGATCGGCGTGAACTGCTCATCGTAGTCGGCGATGCCGCGGGCGCTGCGACGCATCGAGCGGCCCGCCCAGTCGGTGCGAAAGGAGCCGGGTGCCACGGCGGTGACCCATATGCCGAACGGTGCCAACTCCTGGCCCAGCGCCGCGGAGATGCCTTCGAGGGCAAACTTGCTGCCGCAATAGTAGGAGATACCCGGCAGGGTGATGGTGCCACCCATCGAGGTGATGTTGATGATATGACCGCGGCGCCGCTCGCGGAAGGACGGCAGGAAGGCCTTGGTCACGGCGACCGCCGCGAAGACATTGACCTCGAACTGCTGGCGCAACTCGTCCAGCGGCGATTCTTCGAGAATGCCCTCATGGCCGTAGCCGGCGTTATTGACCAGGACATCCACCGGCCCGTGGGCGGCCTGAACCTCGGTCACCACCGTTGCCAGGCGAGCATGGTCCGTGACATCCAGCAGCACGCCATGGGCCCGGTCCGACAAGGCGGCGAAGGCCTGAAGATCGGCGTCCCGGCGCACGGTGCCGATGACCCGGTGGCCGGCCGCGAGGGCTTCCTGCGCCAGGGCGTTGCCCAGGCCGCTGCTCACCCCAGTAATGAAAAGGGTCTTGTGCTCGTTCATGGTCGACTCCCATCGTTGGAAGCAGCCATGCTAGCGCCGGTGCCTGGCGCCTTCGTTGCCGGATGGTCTGGAGGTCTTGCCTAATCCTCTCGATCTGTACATTCCTGGCCAGGGCTTCGAGGACCTGCACTCATTCAGATCGGTTATCCCCCTGTCGCCTTAGGCCAAGGCTCCCTTTCTTCGGCCGCACCTGCCATTCAAGTGTCACCGCGGTTAAATAAAACCAACAAGCGCGCCAGGGAAAATCCCAGTGGACCAAGTTCGACTTGGTTGCCGATACAGTAACTTTCGGCAAGCACTACGCCTTCGAATAAACGCCAGCCCTACTACTTAGCGGAGAGATTCTTCATGAGCAGTAAGATCTCGCTATTGATGGTATCCACGACCCTCTGCCTGACGTCACCGGTATTCGCCGCCGTGATCAACCACGATCAGGTACAACAGATCCGTGCCGACGCCACCGCCGTCGAATACTACTATCAGCCGATGATTGCCGACGGTCCGGACTCCTGCAACAACTATCCGGCGGTGGATTCCGCGGGCAATGTCAGTGGCGGCCTGCATCCTTCGGGCGCTCCGGATGGGCATTGTCGCGGCACCAATGGCCAGGTCTATTCGCGCATGGCCGAATACTTCAAACACTGCGCGATCATGTATTCCTGGTATTTCCCCAAGGATCAGCCGCCGAACTATCTGGGCGCCGCCGGCGGCCATCGCCATGACTGGGAAGATATCGTCGTCTGGACCAGTGAGTGCAAAGTCGGCTCGCCCATATTGAAGATAGACTATTCCACCCACGGCAAATACCAGGTGAACTTCAATCCGCCCGCCTGGCGCGGCCGCAGCGGCTATCTCACCCAGGGCGTCCATCCCAAGGTCACCTATCATGCGACCTACAAGGGCTTCGCCGACCACTCTCCCGATGCCACCAACGACATGGGGCGCAGCCAGCCGCTGATCAGCTGGAGCCGGATGCCGGTACCCGCCAAGAACACCCTGAACAGCTATGACTTCGGCGCGGCAAACGTACCCTTCAAGGATGGCGGGGCCTTCTGGTCCAACCTGCAAAAGGCCTGGCAGACCCAGTGACCCGGTGGGGTAGCTGGGGCTCCCTGGCTGCGTGGCCGCAGGCGTCCAGCCAAGGATGTGCTGGCGACTGCGGAGACACCCCGCTAGCGACGCCCGGTCCGCGTAGCCAGGGCCGAGACCCCGACCCCCAGGATCACCAGACCGAGCCCGGCGAGAAACAGCGAGGAGACGGTCGCGCCAAACGCCAGACAGGAGAAGGCGGTACCCACGAGCGGCACCCCCAGGGTGAAATTCGACATGCCGAAGGTGGAGATCCTCCGCCCATGTTCCGCCGAGATGACGAAGCAGGCCGACGTCGCGATCGGACCGATGAACAACAGCGCCTCGACCAGCGTTCGATCCCAGACGATGGCGATCGGCGGTCCCTCGACGAGGTAGGCGGCAATCGCCAGGGGGATGGTGGCCAACAGCATCTGCCAGGGCGCCAGGAGCAGGGCCGGGGTCACCCAGCGGTGGCGCTTCACATGCAGGATGACGAACGCCCAGCTCACCGCCGCCAGCAGCAGGAAGGCCGCCCCCACGAGGGTGTCCGGCTGCGTCCAGTCGAGCTCTCCAGGAGAGCAGACCGCGACGACGCCCGCCATCCCCACCAGCAGCCCGGCAAGCTGCAGCCGGGTCGGCACTTCACGAAACAGCACCCAGGCCACGACCACGCACCACAGCGGCGTGGTGTAGGCCAGGAGCACGGCCTTGCTGGTGTCGACATGCACCATCGCCACCATGCCGAGTCCGGTGAAGGTCATCATCTGCAACAGGCCCACGCTGGCGACGATGGGCAGGTCCTGCCGGGTGGGCCGCCTGAGTTGCCCGCGCACGCCGAGATAGGCGAACAGGCAGAGCGCGGCGCTGGCGAATCTGAGGGTCGCCAGCCAGAGCGGCGGCACGCTGTGCAGGGCCAGCTTCGTCACCGGCCAGCTACTGCCCCACAGCAGCACCATGAGTCCCAGGCACAGGTAGGTGGAGGAGATGCCCAGGCCCTTGATGCGGCTTTTCGCCAGATGCTGGATTGAAACGCTCATGGTGCCACCCTGTCGCAAGCAGATTGCCTAGGGTCATGATGCGGCGACACCAGCGAAAAAACGCACCTATCTGTTCCTCTAAAAATAGAAGATGGGTAAGTTCTACCCACAAAATAAATAGTATAGGAAAATCTCACCATGAGCCGAGCGACGCTCGATGAGGCCAGCTTGCGTATCCTCGATGCGCTTCAGGAAAATGCGGAGCTCAGCAATGCGGAGCTGGCCGACATCGTGGGCCTTTCCGCTTCACCCTGCTGGCGACGCGTCGCGGAAATGAAGGAGCGTGGCGTCTTGCGCGGCGCCGTGACACTGGTCGATCCGGCAGCGCTCAACCTGGCCATCAACGTCTTCGTGCATGTGTCGCTCAAGCTTCAGGACAAGCAGTCCCTGGAGATCTTCACCAATGCGATCAAGGAACGCCCGGAAGTGATGGAGTGCTACCTCATGAGCGGCGAGGCGGACTTCATGTTGCGGGTGGTGAGCGAAGACCTGAGCAAATACCAGACGCTCCTGCTCGACTGCCTGACGTCGATCCCCGTCGTGGCCAGCATCAGATCGAGCTTTGCCCTGAG
The DNA here is from genome assembly GCF_009765395.1 of Pseudomonas sp. BAV 4579. Taxonomy (NCBI): domain Bacteria; kingdom Pseudomonadati; phylum Pseudomonadota; class Gammaproteobacteria; order Pseudomonadales; family Pseudomonadaceae; genus Pseudomonas; species Pseudomonas sp. BAV 4579. The sequence goes on from NZ_WHOV01000024.1 coordinate 90,846, forward strand.
CCAGGTGAAATACACCACGGCCCTGCCCACCAATCATCTGCGAAAGCGTCCGGCCGGCAGCAACGGTTGAGCGTGCGGAGCGCCAGGCCAGCCAGGCGGCTGCGCCCCACGTTCTTGCCCGCGCCGGGATTTCGTTCACGTCCCCCGCGGCTTGGCTCGCGCCGTGGGTTCGGCGATCAAGGGATCGTCCGGCCAGTAGTGCTTGGGATAGCGGCCCTTGAGATCCTTCTTCACCTCGCCGTAGGTATTGGCCCAGAAACTGGCCAGGTCCTGGGTGACCTGCACCGGTCGCCGCGCGGGCGAGAGCAGGTGCAGCTTGACCGCCAGTCGTCCACCGGCGAGGCGCGGGGTGTCGGCCAGGCCGAACAGCTCCTGTAGCCGTACCGCCAGCACCGGCGGCTGCTCGCTGTAGTCCAGGCGGATGCTGGAACCGGAGGGCACCGCCAGGCTGCGCGGCGCCAGCTCGTCCAGCTGGCGTGGCAATGGCCAGGGCAGCAGGCCCTGCAGCATGGCGGCCAGGTCCAGAGTGGCGAAGTGGGCCAGCCGGGTGACGCGCTCCAGATAGGGCAGCAGCCAGACTTCCAGGCTGACCAGCAGGGCGGCGTCGCTCACCTCCGGCCAGTCGCTCGTCGGCTGCTGCTGCAGGTCCAGCTGGCGCAGCAGCGCCACCCGCGCCTGCCACTGGCGCAATTCCGGCGTCCAGGGCAGCAACTCCAGCCCCTTGCGCCGCACCAGCCCGAGCAGCGCCCGGCTGCGGGCGGCGGCGTCCAGATTCTTCAGCGGCTCGCGACTCAGCACCAGTTGGCCGATCCGCCGCTGGCGTTCGGCACGCAGCACCTTCTCGCGTTCGTCCCAGTCCAGTTCGTCGTGACTCACCACCTGCTCGGCCAGCGGCCCTTCGAACAGCGCTGGATCCAGTTCGGCGGCGAGGTAGATGCGCTCTTCGCGCTGCCCCTGGCGACTGCCCAGGTCGGCCACCACCAGCCAGGGCGATTTCATCAGCCCATCCGGCTCGCCAAAGCTGGCGGCCCGGCCATTGGCCAGGCGATAGTCCTGACCGCCGGTCTTGCGCTGCTGGGCGATGCGATCCGGATAGGCGCAGGCTAGCAAAGCGCCGGTCCAGCGCGGATGCTCGGGATCGGCCACCGGCTGCCCGGCCGGGCCGCGCAACAGGCCGCGATACTGGCGGATCAGCTGACGAATGCGCGCCACGCCACCGCGCGGACCCCGGCCTTCGCCCGCCAGCAGCAGGAGACGGGTGTGCAGATCGGCGCCCTGCCCCGGGGTCAGGTCGCGCTCGCCCAGCAGCGCGGCGATCTCGCAGGCGCGCTCGGCCAGGCCCCAGGCCTGACCGCGCAACAGCAGGTGGGCCAGCCGCGGATGGGCCGGCAGGCCGCTCATGGCCTGGCCGTGAGGCGTGAGCACGCCCTGGTCGTCCAGGGCGCCCAGCCGCAGCAGCAGATCGCGCGCCTGGGCCAGGGCGGCAGCGGGCGGCGGATCGAGCCAGGCCAGCTCCTCGGCGTTCATGCCCCAGCGCGCCAGTTGCAGGGCCAGACCAGCCAGATCGGCCTGGAGGATCTCGGCGCTGTCATAGGCCGGCAGCTGCTGATGCAGCTCTTCCGACCAGAGTCGATAGCAGACCCCCGGTTCCAGGCGGCCGGCGCGGCCCTGGCGCTGGGTCGCCGAGGCACGGGAGATGCGGCGGGTGGTCAGGCGGGTCATGCCGCTGCCGGGATCGAAGGCCGGCACGCGCGCCAGGCCCGCGTCCACCACCACCCGCACCCCTTCGATGGTCAGGCTGGTCTCGGCGATGTTGGTGGCCAGCACCACCTTGCGGCTACCCGCCGGCGCCGGCTCGATGGCCGCACGCTGGGCGGCCAGTTCCAGCTCGCCGTGCAGCGGACAGAGCAATACCCCCGCGGGCAGTTGCTCCGCCAGGCGCTCGGCGGTGCGGCGGATCTCCGCCTGGCCGGGCAGAAAGACCAGCAGGCTGCCGGCCTCCTCGTCCAGTGCCTGCAGCACCGTGGCGGCCACCCGCGTCTCCAGGCGCTCGTCCTGGCCGAGCGGCCGGCTCCAGCGGGTCGTCACCGGAAACATGCGCCCCTCGCTGCGCACCACCGGCGCTCCGCCCAGCAAGGCAGCCAGGCGTTCGCCTTCCAGGGTGGCCGACATCACCAGCAGCTTGAGCGGGGTGTCACGCAGCAGTTCGCGGCCGCTCAGGGTCAGCGCCAGGGCCAGGTCGGCGTCCAGGCTGCGCTCGTGGAATTCGTCGAAGATCACCAGGCCGATGCCCTCCAGCGCCGGATCGTCCTGCAGGCGGCGGGTGAGGATGCCCTCGGTGACCACCTCGATACGGGTGCGCGGCCCGACCCGGCTCTCCAGGCGGATGCGATAGCCCACCGTCTCGCCGACGCCTTCGCCCAGCTCCGCGGCCAGGCGCTCGGCGGCGGCGCGCGCCGCCAGCCGGCGCGGCTCCAGCAGCAGGATGCGCTGGCCGGCCAGCCAGGGTTCCTGCAACAGCGCCAGGGGCACCCGGGTGGTCTTGCCGGCGCCGGGCGGCGCTTCCAGCACGCAGTCATCGCGGTGGGCGAGGGCCTGGCGCAGCTCGGGCAGGACAACATCGATGGGCAAGGGCGTCATTGGGCACGGCCGGTGGTCTCAACGGGGCGGGCAGTATAAGAGCGGCTAACAAAATGTAGCGAGCGGCTGTCAGGCAGGTGCGCGCGGCGCGCAGGAAGCGCGCCGGGCTCGCGTTCGAGTGTACGAGTGGTACATGAGGATTCCGAGCACTGCACGCGCCTGTATGGCAGACGCGCAGTAGTTTTGTTTGTCGCTCTAAAGCGTCTCGCCCGCCGTGATTCCGGCCGCTATAGTGGCGGCCTCATCCAACCGGAGGTTGTCTATGTCGATGCGTACCCGCGCGGTGTGTGGCGTCCTCGCCGCCGCCCTGTTCACCCAGCTGACCGCTTGCGGTTCGCTGTTCTATCCCGAGCGCCGCGGCCAAATCACCGGCAGTGGCCGGATCGATCCGGGCATCGTCGCCCTCGATGCCATCGGTCTGCTGTTCTACATCATTCCCGGCCTGATCGCCTTTGGCGTGGACTTCGCCACCGGCGCCATCTACCTGCCCGACAACAAGCGCGCCGAGGTTGATCCCAGCGAGCTGAACAAGGCGGTCAACCCGGATGGCAGCGTTGATCGCGCGCGCCTCAAGGCCATCATCCAGCAGGCCACCGGCCACAACCTGCCGCTGGACGATCCGCGCCTGCTGCAGCGCAGCGGCAGCAACGAGCAGCTCGCCAGCCTGGGTCTCGCCCCGCGCGCCTGATGAGCGACCCGCACGGCACCGAGCGGCTCCTGCGTCGCGCCACCGCCGCCTCGGTGGCGGTGGCGACGACGCTGATCCTGGCCAAGGCCGTGGCCTGGTGGTTCAGTGGCTCGGTCAGTCTGCTCGCCGGCCTGACCGACTCGCTGCTCGATGGCCTGGCCTCGATCTTCAACCTGCTGGCAGTGCACTACGCCCTCAAGCCGGCGGACGACGACCACCGCTATGGCCATGGCAAGGCCGAGTCCCTGGCCGGCATCGCCCAGGCGGTCTTCATCGGCGTCAGCGCCGTGCTCATCGCCTGGCAGGCCATCGGGCGGCTGCAGCAACCCGAACCCTTGGGCGCCCATGCCCTGGGCATCGCCGTCACCCTGTTTTCCCTGGCCCTGACCGCCGTACTGGTGGCCTATCAGCAGCACGTCATCCGCCTCACCGACTCCACGGTGGTCCGCGCCGACGCCCTGCACTATCGCTCCGATCTGCTGCTCAATGTCGGCATCCTGATCGCCCTGGCACTGACCGGCTTCGGCTGGTACTGGCTGGATCCGCTGTTCGGCCTGGCCATCGCCCTCTACATCCTCTGGAGCGCATACGGCATCGCCCGCGATTCCTTTGGCGTGCTGATGGACCAGGAACTGCCCGCCGACATCAGCGAGCACATGCTGCAGCTGGCCTGCCAGGTCCCGGGGGTGGAAGGTGCCCACGACCTGCGCACCCGCCTCTCCGGCAATCACTGGTTCGTGCAACTGCACCTGGAGCTGCCGGGCGAGATGAGCCTGTCCCGTGCCCATGTGCTGTGCGACGAGGTGGAAGCCGCCATCCGCGCCGAGTATCCCCAGGCCGAGGTGCTGGTCCACGCCGATCCGTTGGACGCACCCGACGTTCCGCACCGTCATCCGCTGCCGCCCGCCCCCTGAGCGGAACCCGGCGCCGCTGCGCTCTCTCGAATCTGCTGAGCCTGTTTCGAGAGAGCGCCCCAGACGGCGCCGGAGTCCACCATGAAAACCATGCACCCGGTCGCGCATCTTGCCGACCTGCGCGAAGACCGCGGTACCGCGGTCGAGATCGAAGGCACCGCAATCCTGCTGCTGCGCGTCGGTGACGAGGTACGCGCCTTCCAGGCGCAGTGCCCCCACGCCGGGGCGCCGCTGGCCGAGGGTGCGGTCTGCCAGGGCCGCCTGGTCTGTCCCTGGCACAAGGCGAGTTTCGCCGTCGACGATGGCCGCCTCTGCGAACCACCGGCACTGGATGCCTTGCAACGCTATCCGGTGGACGTGCGCGACGGCGAGGTGCTGGTCGGAACCGAGCCCCTGCCCGCGCAGACGGCGGAGCCCCAGTCCGACGATCGCCTGTTCATCGTCGTCGGTGCGGGCGCCGCGGGCACCGCCGCAGCGGCGGCCCTGCGCGAATTCGGTTTTGGCGGCCGCCTGCTGTTGATCGGCCGCGAACCGGATGAGCCCTATGACCGGACCGCCCTGTCCAAATTCGTCCTCCAGGGCGACAAGGCCCCCGATGAAGCCCCACCGCTGCGCGAGGCCGACTTCTTCCGCCAGCAGCGCATCGAACGCCTGCACGCCGAGGTGGCGCGCCTGGATCCCCAGCTCCGCCAGCTGGAACTCGCCAACGGCCAGACCCTGAACTACGACGGCTGCGTGCTCGCCACCGGTGGCGAACCCAGGCCCCTTGACGTGCCCGGTGCCGAGCTCAGGGGCGTCCACCTGCTGCGGACCCGCGCCGACGCGGCCGCCATCCTGGCCAATCTGCCTGAAGAAGGCCGCGTGGTGATCGTCGGCGCCAGCTTCATCGGTCTGGAAGCCGCCTCCGCTCTGCGCAAGCAGGGCCTGGCGGTGGACGTGGTTTCCCCCGTTTCCCTGCCCTTCATCAAGCAGATGGGCGAGACCCTCGGCCAGCATTTCAAGACCCTGCACGAAGCCAATGGCGTGACCTTCCATGCTCCCAACGAGGTGGTGGGCTTTGCCGGCGACGACCAGGTGCGCCAGGTCAGCCTCAAGGACGGCACCCACCTGTCCGCCGACCTGGTCCTGGTGGGTACCGGCATCGCCCCGGCGACCGCCTTCCTGGCCAACCTGCCTCTGGCCGAAGACGGCAGCGTCCCGGTGGATACCCAGCTCCAGGCGACCGCGGACCTCTACGCCGTTGGCGATCTGGCCACCTTTCCCCATGCCGGCCAACCCGCCCGCATCGAACACTGGCGGCTGGCCCAGCAACACGGCCGCCTGGCGGCGCGCAATCTGCTCGGCCACGCCGAGAGCTACGCGGACGTGCCCTTCTTCTGGACCCTGCATCACGGCAAGCGCTACGAATACCTCGGTCATCCCCGCCAGTGGGACGACATGCACCTCGACGGCAGCCTGGGCGACCAGACCTTCGTCGCCCTGCTGCTGGCCGAAGACCGGGTGGTCGGCGTCGTGGCTTGCCAGCGGGAGCGCGCCACCGCGGTGCTGAGCCAGCTGATGCGCCAGCCACTGTCGCGCGCCCGCGCCCTGGACGTCCTGGCAACGTCCTGAGCGGGAACGACCCGGACGCACCTGCGGGACAGAGGCGTTCCGGTAGGTCCGTGGCGTCTCAGTTCTTTGCGTTGAACATGTCGGCAAACAGCTGCCTGTGGGCCGCGTAGTAATCGGCCACGACCTTGTCGGCAGAACTGTCACGCGCCTGAGGCATCAGCTGCTGCAGGTCGCCGGCCGGCAGGTGGTAGTGGGCGAAGAAGGTAGCGACCTGCGGGTACTCGGCAGGGAATTCCTTGCGCGCCATGGCATGTATCTGCTCCGCCGTACCGAAGACCCCCTTGGGATCGTCGCGATAGCGCAGCCTTTTGCCCAGCCGGGCGCCACGGCGCGCTAGGCACGGGAGGACAGCCGCTCCTCGAATCGCGCGGACCACCGCCCAGCGTTTCGCTTCCGCGTAGAACTCCTGGGGGTCCGGACACCTCTCAACTGAAGCGTCAGCCCCGTGATCGATGGCGATCCCGCTGAAGGTCTTGAGAGACACCGAGCCCCCATGAATGCCCCCCTAGCCACCGCACCTCGCCCCTATCGCATCGGCCTGATCGCCGATACCCACGGCCTGCTCCGGCCCCAGGCCCTGGAAGCCCTGGCCAGCAGCGACTTCATCCTGCACGCCGGAGACATCGGCAAGCCCGAGATCCTCGACGCCCTGCGCGAGCTGGCGCCGCTGGTGGTGGTCCGCGGCAACAACGACGACCTGCCCTGGGCCGACGACATCCCGGAGCGCGTCACCCTGACCCTGGCCGGCGTCGACATCCACATGCTGCATATCCTGCCCGAGCTGGATCTGGCGGCCGCCGGCGCCATGGTGCGGGTGGTGGTCAGCGGGCACTCGCACAAGCCGCTGATCGAAGAGCGCGCTGGCGTACTCTACATAAACCCCGGCAGCGCTGGCCCACGGCGCTTTCGGCTGCCGATCAGCGTTGGCCGCCTGACCCTGAATGCCGGCCAGATCCAGGCCGAGATCCTGGAACTCACCCCCTGAAGGAATCCCGATGAGCATCGATTACCACTTCTACGAACCCAGCCAGGGCCACGGCCTGCCCCATGACCCCTTCAACGCCATCATCGCACCCCGTCCCATCGGCTGGATCTCCTCCCATAGCGAAAGCGGCGTTCTCAACCTGGCGCCCTACAGCTTCTTCAATGCCTTCAACTACAAGCCCCCGCTGATCGGCTTTTCCAGCCAGGGCTACAAGGACAGCGTGGCCAATATCGAGCGCACCGGCGAGTTCGTCTGGAATCTGGCCACCCGTGAACTGGCCGAGGAGATGAACACCAGCAGCGCCATGGTCGGGCCCGAGGTGGACGAATTCGCCCTGGCTGGCCTCGAACCCGCCCCCTCCATTGTCGTCAAGGTGCCGCGGGTCGCCCGCGCCCAGGTGGCCTTCGAATGCAGGCTGAGCCAGGTCGTCCGCCTCAAGACCGCTGCCGGGGACGAACTGGATCAGTGGCTGGTGCTGGGCGAGGTGGTCGCCGCCCATATCGACAAGCGCCTGCTCAAGGACGGCATCTACCAGACTGCCGCGGCTCGTCCCATCGTCCGTGGCGGTGGCCCCGCCGACTATTTCGAGATCACCGAGGCCGCACTGTTCCGCATGCGTCGTCCCGACTGAGCGATCGGCCCTGGAATGCAAAACGGCGCCCTGGGGCGCCGTTTTGCATTCCAGGCTCACTAGCCCGCGGCGCTGACGCGAAAATTCAGTCGCGGGAAATGCACCTGGAGCGCCCCCAGCTGCGCGTCGTGGCGACGGATCACCAGAGCTTCGCTGTCGGCATGCACCAGTTCGCCCACGACGGGATCCACCCCATAGTCGGTCGCCGCCACGCTCACCCGGTCACCCCAGGCGAAGCCTTCCACGGCAACGGCCTGGTCGCGCGGCAAGGCCAGCGGCCCCGCGGCCCTGGCGATCTCCAGCGCCTCGGCGGCGCAGAGTTCCTCATGGGTACCATGCCCGAAACCCAGCACCCGGGCGAACCAGGCGGCGATCTCGGGACGCTCGTCGATCAGGGGCGCCAGTTGTGGTGTGCTCTTGAGAAACCAGAAGTTGTGCGCCAGGGCGATGTCGGCCAGCGAAGGCGCGCCGAAGAGGAATTCGCCAGCGCTGCGCTTGAGCTGGGTTTCCAGTCGAGTCAACAGGGTCGGCAGCTGTTGCCGGGCCTGCTCGGGTGTCAGACGACTCAGGCTGCCACCACTGAACAGCGCCTTGCGGTCATTCATGAAGGCCTGGGCCTGCTCCGGCGGCAGACTGGCCAGGCGCGGTCCCATGATCTCCGGCTGGAACATCAGCGCCACCGCATGCTGGAACAGTACCGAATCCGCCCAGCCGGCAAAGGCGGCCACGACCGCTTCCTGACCTTCCGGAAACAGCGCCGGCACCGCCTTCTCTGCCTCCAGCCGGCGGGCGATCAGCGCCGTGTCGCAATAGACATCGGCCCCCACCTGCAGCACCGGGGTCTTGCGATAGCCGCCGGTGAGCGCCACCAGCTCGGGCTTGGGCAGCATCCGCGGAATGATCACCGACCGCCAGGCCAGCCCCTTGAAACCCAGCAGCAGGCGCGCCTTCTCGGCGAAGGGCGATTGCCAATAGTGATGCAGAATCAGCTCGGACATGACAGCACTCCTGAATCAGCCACGGGCGAGGTGCCGGACGGGGCCAGCACCAGGGCTTCCTTGGCTCGTTTGGGTAGCTTCTTGATCTGGATTTCGCGGCGCAGGGCGGCCGACTTGTCGCCGCAGGCTTCCACATAGACCAGTGCCTGGGCCGGGCTGGAAGCGAAGAAGCGGGCACCGCGGCCACTGCGGTGCTGGGCGAAACGACGCTCGGGATCATCGCTGATGCCGCAATAGAGCGCCTGATTCTCGGCGCGCACCAGGTAGACATACCAGGTGCGCGCGGGTGGCAGGGGGTCGTCGCTCACCGTCAGGCGAACCACTCCCGGGCGGTACGCCAGACGCACACGCCGACGAAGTAGATGCCGCTGGCGAACCAGAGAACCATCAGCCACAGCGGCTTGTCGGGATGCACGAACACCATCATGGCGCTGCTGAGTAGCCAGATGGAGGTCACGGCGATGTTCAAGGCCATCAGCTGACGCACGCGGAAGGGATGCAGGAACTTGACCCGGGTCAGGGTCAGGGCGGCCAGCACCAGCACCACCGCCATGCTGAACCAGGGCGCCAGATCCAGCACGTAGAAATACAGCGCCACCACGTTCCAGGCCGCAGGAAAGCCGACGAAATAGTTGTCGGCACTCTTCATGTTCACATTGCAGAAACAGAACAGCGACGACAATAGGATGATGCCCACCGCCACCAGCTCGAAGTGCGGCGGCAAGGGAACGAAGCGATAGATGAAGATCGCCGGAATGAACACATAGGTCAGGTAGTCGACCACCAGGTCCAGCGCGGAGCCGTCGAAATGGGGCAGGACCCGCTTGACTTCGAACTTGCGCGCCAGGGTGCCGTCGAGCCCGTCGACGAGTAGGGCGATGCCGAGCCACATCAGGCAACCCTTGGGTTGACCGTCGACCAGAGCGAGCAGCGCCAGAAGCGCGAGGATCACGCCACTGGAGGTCACCGCATGGGCGCCCCAGGCCTTGGCTTTTGTCAGCATGAGCGGATGGGAAATGGAGTTCACGGGCGTCTCTCTATGATGACGGCTTCGACTGTCTAGCGCACCGCCTGTTCTGGCAATACGCTACGAAATCGACAATGAAGCCGGTGAACGGCAAGGCGGGCCTTGACCGCCGACCCCGGAAACCGGGCGCCAAACATCGAGGATACCGCGCCTTGCCGTCCTTTGCCCGCCTTCCCGCCGAACGCCCGTGACTGGGTTCGCAGGACGACCGGGGCGGAGCACGTCCGCCCCGGTCGCTTCCTAGTGCAGGATCTGGCCGAGGAAGAGCCGTGTGCGCTCGTTCTGCGGGTTGTCGAAGAACTGGTCCGGCGCGGCCTGTTCGACGATCTCGCCCTTGTCCATGAAGATCACCCGATTGGCCACGGTGCGGGCAAAGCCCATCTCGTGGGTCACGCAGAGCATGGTCATGCCGTCCTGGGCCAGACCGATCATGGTGTCCAGCACCTCCTTCACCATTTCCGGATCGAGCGCCGAGGTCGGCTCATCGAACAGCATGATGCGCGGCTGCATGCACAGCGCCCGGGCGATGGCCACGCGCTGTTGCTGGCCGCCGGACAGCTGGCCCGGAAACTTGTTGGCCTGCTCGGGAATGCGCACCCGCTGCAGGTAGTGCATGGCGATCTCTTCGGCCTGCTTCTTCGGCAGCTTGCGCACCCACATGGGCGCCAGGGTGCAGTTCTGCAGCACTGTCAGGTGCGGGAAGAGGTTGAAGTGCTGGAACACCATGCCGACTTCGCTGCGAATGGTCTCGATCTGCTTGAGATCGTTGGTCAGCTCGGTACCGTCGACGATGATCTGCCCCTTCTGGTGCTCTTCCAGGCGATTGATGCAGCGGATGGTGGTGGACTTGCCCGAGCCGGACGGTCCGCACAGCACGATGCGCTCGCCCTGGGTAACGGTCAGGTTGATGTCCTTGAGCACGTGGAACTGGCCGTACCACTTGTTCACGTCCTTGAGCTGGATCATGACCTTGCTGCTGTCGACCGGCTGCTTGTTGCTTACATTCATCTATTGACTCCTAACGCTTGTGGCCGGTGTTCAGCTTGCGCTCCAGACGGGCGGAGTAGCTGGACATGGCGAAACAGAAGATCCAGAAGACCAGGGCGGCGAACACATAGCCTTCGGTGGACAGACCAGGCCAGGCCGGGTCGGAGGTGGCGCGCTTGATGCTGTTGAGCAGGTCGAACAGGCCGATGATGACCACCAGGCTCGAATCCTTGAACAGCGCGATGAAGGTGTTGACGATGCCCGGGATCACCAGCTTGAGCGCCTGCGGCAGGATCACCAGGCCGGTGGTCCGCCAGTAGCCCAGGCCCATGGCGGCGGCGGCTTCGTACTGCCCCTTGGGAATGGCCTGCATGCCACCTCGTACCACCTCGGCGATATAGGCCGCCTCGAAGATGATCACCATGACGATGGCGCGCAGCAGCTTGTCCAGGTTCATGCCATCGGGCAGGAACAGCGGCAGCATCACCGACGACAGGAACAGCACCGTGATCAGCGGGATCCCCCGCCAGAACTCGATCATGGTCACGCAGATGACCTTGATCGCCGGCAGCTTGGAACGCCGCCCCAGGGCCAGCAGGATGCCCAGCGGCAAGGCGCCGACGATCCCCACCGCGGCGATCACCACGGTCAGCATCAGGCCGCCCCACTCGCTGGAGGGCACCACGCGCAGACCGAAGCCGCCATACAGCAGCCAGAAGGCCACCAGCGGATAGATCACCAGCAGCGCCAGGCCGTAACGGGCCTTGTGCTTGAAGCTGTCGAGGAACAGCGGGATGGCGCCGACCACGGCGATCACCACGGTCAGATCCACGCGCCAGCGCTGATCACCGGGGTAGAAGCCGTACATGAACTGGCCGAAGCGCTCCTTGATGAACACCCAGCAGGCACCACCTGGCACGCAATCGGCACGGGTGCTGCCGCTCCAGGTGGCATTGATGAAGGCCCAGTTCACCACCGGCGGCACGATCAGCCAGACGAGGTAGAGACCGAACAGGGTCAGGAGGGTATTGCCGATGCTGGAAAACAGGTTGCCCCGAATCCAGGCCAGGACACCGACGCTGGAAGGCGGCGGCGGCAGGTCCGGTTTGAAAGTATGGGTCTGGTTACTCATACGCGCTCCTTAACGCTCGATCAGCGCGATGCGCTTGTTGTACCAGTTCATCAGGATGCTGATGCTGATGCTGATGGCCAGGTACACGCTCATGGTGATGGCCATGGTCTCGATGGCCTGACCGGTCTGGTTCAGAACGGTGCCGGCGAACAGCGCCACCATCTCCGGATAGCCGACGGCGGCACCCAGCGACGAGTTCTTCATCAGGTTCAGATACTGGTTGGTCAGCGGCGGAATGATCACCCGCAAGGCCTGGGGAATGATCACCAGCCGCAGGGTCAGACCCGGACGCAGCCCCAGCGAACTGGCCGCCTCGGTCTGACCGTGGCTGACCGCCTGGATGCCGCCGCGCACCGTCTCGCCGATGAAGGCCGCGGTGTAGACCGACAGGGCCAGCGCCAGGGACACCAGCTCGGGAATGATCACCCAGCCGCCGCGCAGGTTGAAGCCCTGCAGTTCCGGCACCTCCCAGTGCAACGGCCGGCCGAAGATCAGGGCTGCCAGCAGCGGGATCCCGATCAGCAGCGCCAGTACGGTCCACAGCACCGGGAAGCGCTGGCCCGTGGCATGTCGCCGCTTGCGCGCCCAGCGCACCACCACCACGCTGGCGACGATGGCGATCAGCAGCGCGATCAAGCCGGGCAGGAACCCGGCATCGGCGATCGGCGCGGGCATGTACAGACCGCGATTGTTGACGAAGAAGGCTTCGCCCAGGCTCAGACTCTGGCGCGGACCTGGCAGGGGCGCGAGCACGGCGAAATAGAAGAAGAAGATCAGCAGCAGCGGGGGAATGTTGCGGAAGGTCTCGATGTAGACCGTGGCGACCTTGCGCAGCAGCCAGTTGTTCGACAGCCGCGCCACACCCACGGTGAAACCGATGATGGTCGCCAGGAAGATACCGATGACCGACACCAGCAGGGTGTTGAGCAGTCCGACCAGGAAGACCCGCCCGTAGGTGTCGCCTTCGCTGTAGGGAATCAGGTGCTGGGGAATGCCGAAGCCGGCGGTATTGTTCAGGAAGCCGAAGCCGGAGGTGATACCCCGGTTGGCGAGATTGGCCTGGGTGTTGGTGAACAGGAACCAGCCGAAGGCCACGACGGCGACCACGGCCACGATCTGGAACAGCCAGGAGCGTGCCTGCGGATCGGTGAGCAGAGACCCACGGACCGGCGAGGACGGTTTGCTAACGTTTTGCATCTACTAGAAGCCTCATTAAATTCTCGCCCCACAGCGCGAGGAACGCTGCAGGGCGAGAATCTGCACATCCGGAAGGTGGTCGGCGACTAAGGCGCCGAGATCAACGGACCGGCGGGGCGTACTGCAGACCGCCTGCATTCCACAGGGCGTTGAGGCCACGCTTGATCTTCAGATCGCTGCCCATGCCGACGTTGCGCTCGAAGACTTCGCCGTAGTTGCCGACCTGCTTGACGATTTGCACCGCCCAGTCTTTCGGCAGCTTCAGATCCTTGCCGAATTCGCCATCGGCACCCAGCAGACGCCGTACGTCAGGGTTCTTGGAGTCCTTGGCCTGGGCCTCGACGTTGGCGGCGGTCAGACCCAGCTCTTCGGCGTTGACCAGGGCGAACAGCGACCACTTGACCACGGTCAGCCAGTCCTCGTCACCACGACGGACGGCCGGTGCCAGGGGCTCCTTGGAGATCACTTCGGGCAGCACGACATAGTCGTCGGGCTTGGACAGCTTGTTGCGCTGGGCGTACAGCTGCGACTGGTCGGAGGTCAGGACGTCACAACGACCCGCTTCCAGCGATTTGGCGCTCTCGTCCGAGGTGCTGTAGGTGATAGGGGTGAACTTCATGCCGTTGGAACGGAAGTAGTCGGCCAGGTTGAGTTCGGTGGTGGTACCGGCCTGGATGCACACGGTGGCGCCGTCCAGTTCCTTGGCGCTCTTCACGCCCAGCTTCTTGTTCACCAGGAAGCCCTGGCCGTCATAGTAGGTGACGCCGGCGAAGATCAGGCCCATGCCGCCATCGCGGGAGCTGGTCCAGGTGGTGTTGCGCGACAGCACGTCGATCTCGCCGGATTGCAGCGCGGTGAAGCGCTCCTTGGCGGTCAGGGGAGTGAAACGAACCTTGGTGGAGTCACCGAAGACCGCAGCGGCCACGGCGCGGCAGACGTCGACGTCGATGCCTTTGTAGTCACCCTTGGAATCGGTGTAGGAGAAGCCCGGCAGGCCATCGCTGACGCCGCATTGCACGAAACCTTTGTTCTTCACCGCATCCAGGGTAGCGCCTGCGTGAGCCATGCCGGACAGGCCAAAAGCAGCGGCGGTGGTCAGAATTGCCAGGGTAGACTCTGTCTCTTATACACATCT
>NZ_WHOV01000228.1:0-4631 GCF_009765395.1 Pseudomonas sp. BAV 4579
ATTGCCATCACAGGAACAGGCTAGCAAACACGACTTTTCAGACAAGCCCTAGGGCTAGGTGTGTAAACCTAGTACGTTATTCAGTGGCAACGAAGCGCGACTGATTGGCGATTGGTAGTTGAGGCTGGAATGTGGCCTGTGCCAGCTGTAGTGATGCAGCCACGCGGGTAAGTGCCGGGCGCGTTGCTCGGAGCTGTCGTAGCAGCGTGCATAGGCCACTCCCGCAGGCTCGTCTGGATAAAGCGCTCGGCCTTGCCGTTTGTACGGGGCGTATAGGGTTTGGTGCGGATATGTTTCAGTCCAAGCCGAGCGCACAAGCGCCGAAACGAACGAGAGCGGTAGCAGGCACCGTTGTCTGTCATGACTTGCTCAAAGCGGATACCCAGCCTGCGGTAGTAGCGCACCGCCTGCAACGAGGCCCGACAGGCGCTACTGCTGCGTTCGTCCGGGTGCAGGCTGGTGAATGCCAGCCGGGACGCATCATCGATGGCCACATGGACGAACTCCCAGCCGGCGCCATCGCAGGCCTGCTGACGATCCCCCGTCACTCGGTGGCCAGGCCTCCAGAATCGGCCAAGCTTCTTGATATCCAGATGTAGCAGGTCGCCGGCCTTGGGATATTCGTAGCGCACCACCACAGGGGCGGGCTCCAGCTCGGCCAAACGATGAAAGCCTGCCTGTTTGAGACGCCGCGCAATGGTACTGACGGCCACGCCGAGTAGTTGGGCGATCTGTCGATAGGTATGGCGAGATCGGCGTAGCTGGATCAACTGTGCGACTAGGTCGCCCGAGGTCCCATGCGGACATGAATGCGGACGTGATGAACGATCCATCAGACCGGACTCGCCTTCCTCACGAAAACGCATGAGCCATTTGTAAGCCGTGCGAACACTAACCCCCCGCCGCTTGTGCCGCATCCTCGGCACGCAGCCCTGTGAGGATGCGCTGGACGATAAGGGCTCGACCTCGAGGGGTAAGACGGGCATGTTTATGCAGGTTCATCCGGGGCTCCTCGAAGGCTGTGTTGGTCGCGCTTCCAGAATTCCGGGAATGCCCCGGATGAACAACCTACTGAGAGATCACAGCTAGGCCTCTAGCAGGCAGAGGCTAGGCCCTCACAACTGAGGTTAGGCCATTGCTTCAGCTGGGCCGAAAAACTCATAGCGCGCCTGATTCTCTGGAACCCCGATATCGCTTAGTGCACGTTTCATGAAAGCCATGAACGGTTTGGGACCGAGGAAATAGGCGTCCACATTGCGGTTGGCAGGCAACCATTCCTGAAGATGCGTGATGGATGGAAACCCGACTGCATCTGGCGTGTAGGCTTCCTGTCCGGCGTGTTCCGCGTAGACCACATGGGCTTCGAATAGGGGATAGCGCTCTTGCCATTCGCGCAACAGCTCCGAGAATGCGTGTACTTGGCTATTACGGGCGTAGTGAATGAAGGTCACTGGACGCTCACCTGCCTCCAACGCTTGTGCGGCCATTGCCAGCGTTGGAGTTATGCCGACCCCGCCGCTGATCAGCACCAGCGGTTTGGTATCATGGGTGAGCGTGAAATCCCCGGACGGTGGAAACAGGTCAAGCGTACTTCCTACTGCGACGTGATCATGCAGGTACGTCGAGGCCACACCATCTTTCTCACGCTTCACGCTGATGCGGTAGAAGACACCGTTCGCCTGCTCGCTCAGCGAGTAGTTTCGGCGAATCTCTTTCCCGTCGATCATCAGCCGCACGCCGATGTACTGACCGGCTTCGTGTTTGATGATGGGTTGATGATCAGACGGTACCAGGTAAAACGAAGTAATTTCCGTGCTCTCGACTACCTTTCTTGAGACAGTGAATTGCCGGGCGCCACGCCAGCCGCCGGGTGCGGCGGCGATGGCGTCATAAGCGTTTCGCTCCCCTTCAATCAATATATCCGCAAGCTGCTGGTAAGCTGCGGCCCAGGCTGCGATCACTTCATCGGTAGCAACCTCTGCACCTAGTACTTCGCGGATCGCTTGCAGCAGGCATGACCCCACAATAGGGTAATGCTCTGGAAGGATTTGTAGCGCGACGTGCTTGTTAATGATTTGGCTGGCCAAGCCACCTAGGTTTTCTAGCCTATCAATGTTCCTTGCATACATAAGCACGCCGTTGGCCAGGGCCCGAGGCTGCGAGCCGTTGGTCTGATGTGCTTGGTTGAACAGCGGACGCACATCCGGATGCGTGTCCAGCATAAGCTGGTAGAAATAGGTGATAAGCGCCTCGCCTCCTGTTTCTAGCAGAGGAACAGTCGCTTTGATGATGTCGTATTGGGCAGAAGTAAGCATGGGAACTCCAGGGTTTAGGGTCTTTGCTTTTGGTGGAGCAAGTGGCGTGCCACAATTAAAATCCTTGTAAATCAATGCCTGTGCGGGGTAAAAGGTTTTTTTGACCGAGTCATTAAGACCTATTTTATGAATAAAGATGTCGTTTCGACCCATCAGATCCGGGCGCTTCAGGCACTCCTTCCGCTCCTAAACGATCTAACTGCGGAAATTCCTTCGCACACCCGTTATCAGCGTGTATTAGATGCCTTGCAAAACCTTTTGCCGTCAGATGCTGTAGCGTTGCTACGTTTGGATGAAGATGAACTCACTCCTGTTGCAGCGTATGGCTTGGCTCAGGACGCGATGGCCCGACGTTACCGTGTCGCAAACCACCCCCGGTTGGAAGCAATCGTCGAGGCTCGAGGGGCAGTGCTTTTCCCTCCTGATTGCAAGCTGCCCGATCCTTATGACGGGTTAATCGGCTCGAGTGCCTTGCCGGTACATGATTGCATGGGCTGTTCGTTGCGGATTAATGAAAAGACTTGGGGAGTTCTGACGCTCGATGCACTCACTGTCGGACAGTTTTCGGAACAGGACCTACAAACCATCGAGACGTTTGCCGTGTTCGCAGCAGCGACCGTAGTGGCGGCATCGCAATTCGATGAACTCCTGCGCACGGTAGCAGGGGAAAGAAAACGGGCAGAAGCCTACCGACTCACCGCTCACCCTTCTAAACCAGCGATGATTGGAAGCAGCGAAAGCTTTAAGCAGCTGCTTTCCGAAATTGACCTGGTAGCGCCAAGCGATCTCACTGTATTGATTACCGGTGAAACAGGGGTCGGTAAAGAATTAGTTGCCCAACGGCTCCACGACGTTTCAGCCCGAGCGGATAAACCATTCATCACCGTCAATTGCGCCGCCCTTCCTAAGCATTTGGTTGAAAGCGAGCTGTTTGGACACGTCAAAGGCGCATTCTCGGGTGCTATCGAAAACAGGCTTGGTAAATTTGAAGTGGCCAGTGGCGGGACGCTTTTCTTAGATGAGATCGGTGAACTCCCTTTAGCCGTACAAGCCACCATGCTTCGCGTACTTCAGGGCGGGCATTTGCAACGGGTAGGCTCCGACAAACCCCATACTGTTGATATCCGCCTGTTCGCGGCCACCAATCGCAATTTGGAGGATGAGGTTCGTGCGGGTCGCTTTCGAGCAGACCTGTACCATCGTCTGAGCGTCTATCCATTACGGGTTCCTTCGCTAAGGGAACGTCGGGAAGACATAATGCTGTTGGCAGGCGCTTTTGCCGAAGAGAACCGCTGGCGGGTGGGCATGCCCTCATTGCGTTTTTCTGAGGCTGCCCGTCAGGCACTGATGGGGTATTCCTGGCCAGGGAATGTGCGCGAGCTGGAGCACCTGATGGCCAGGGCAGCGCTCAAAGCCAAGAAACGTGCCTTTCTCACGACAGGAATAGACGTACTTTCATTTGAGCTGCAGGACTTGGACCTCCCCGAATTTCAAGCTGGCGCGGCGGCTATAGAGTCACGTCACGTTCCATCAAAGCAGCTGCCCGGGGGTGATTTTAGATCAGCTGTAGATGGGTACAAAAGACAGCTTCTGGAAGAGGCACTTAGGGACAATGGTGGCAATGTAGCTGCTGCGGCTCGGAGCCTAGACCTTGATAGGGCTAACCTAACACGCCTTGCCGCAAGGCTTGGAGTCTGCATTAATCGCAAAGGCTAAAGTGTTAGTCTACTCAGGCGTATCAAATCAAATAGTTTATGTGCTTTTGATAGCTGGTTTCATAAATGGTTTGGGCTTGGGACGAAATTCAGTAAAGATATAAAGATAATCTTTATTAGGATGGTCTCGCGGCGCGAGTTGAAATTATACTCCATTGCACAGACCTGCTTACAACCAACCCGCATCTATAAAAGCTCTGCTTGTTCCAGTACTTACCCCACGCGAAAGAAAATAGCTCCCTTGATCTGGTCATCACGAGGATTGGCGGTTTTTCAGCCGGCAGCCTCCATTTTCGAGCCGATCCGGTGCGCGAGACCTTCTCGCAGATTTCCCTTGGATGTGATGTGGTCTTTGCCGCCTAGGTGCGAGACGTTGGACGGAAACCATGCGGGACCGCCCCCCTCTAGGGTTTGTCTGAAAAGTCGACGCGCGAACAACGATCGATACAGGCCAGGGTGACCATCGCCTTGAAGCTGCTGGTCAGCTTGTCGAACCGGGTGCAGAGCCGACGTTCTTCCTTGAGCCAGCTGAACAGGCGCTCGATCGCATTGCGCTGGCGGTACGTGGGTTGATCGAAGAGCCGAGGTAAGCCAGGGCGGG
>NZ_WHOV01000229.1:0-925 GCF_009765395.1 Pseudomonas sp. BAV 4579
GACGGTGCAGGACACCGTGGTCCAGGTCATCGAACAGCAGATGAACGGGATCGACAACCTCAGGTACATCTCCTCGGAGTCCAACTCCGACGGCAGCATGACCATCATCGTGACCTTCAACCAGGGCACCAACTCCGACATCGCCCAGGTCCAGGTGCAGAACAAGCTGCAGCTGGCGACGCCGCTCCTGCCGCAGGAAGTCCAGCAGCAGGGCATACGCGTCGCCAAGTATCAACGAAACTTCTTGATGATCGTAGGTCTGGTATCCAAAGATAGTTCAGCGACCGCAGAAGACCTGTCTAACTACATTGTTTCGAGCTTACAAGATCCCATCGCACGGACCACAGGTGTGGGTGACTTCCAGGTATTCGGTGCCCAGTACGCCATGCGCATCTGGCTGGATCCGCTAAAGCTGGTGAAGTACCAGCTCACCCCGGTCGACGTCAGCAGCGCCATCCAGAGCCAGAACGTGCAGATCGCCTCCGGTCAGCTCGGCGGCCTGCCGGCGGTCCCGGGGCAGCAGCTCAATGCCACCATCATTGGCAAGACCCGCCTGACCAGCGTCGAGGAGTTCGGCAAGATCTTCCTCAAGGTCGACCAGAGCGGTGCCCAGGTGCGCCTGCGTGACGTGGCCCGGGTGGAACTGGGGGGCGAGAATTATTCCACGTTCGCGCAATTTGATGGCAAGCCGGCCGCCGGCATGGCGCTGCGTCTGGCCACCGGCGCCAATGCCCTGGACACCGCCAAGGCGGTCCGCGCCACCATCGAACGCCTCAAGCCGTTCATGCCGCCGGGCATGGAGGTGGTCTATCCCTATGACACCACCCCGGTGGTCACCGCCTCTATCCATGAGGTGGTCAAGACCCTGGGCGAGGCGATCCTGCTGGTGTTCCTGGTGATGTTCCTGTTCCTGCAGAACTTCCGG
>NZ_WHOV01000230.1:0-3571 GCF_009765395.1 Pseudomonas sp. BAV 4579
CGGGTATCTCCGGTGCCCTGGAGCTGATGGAGACGCGTATCGCCCAGGGGCGGTTGCGCGAACTTGATCGCTACCTGATCGCCGCCCAGGGCGCGGCCAAGCGCGCCGCCGCCCTCACCCACCGGCTGCTGGCCTTTTCCCGGCGCCAGACCCTGGCGCCGCGGCCGGTGGACGTCAACCAGCTGATCGATGGCCTCACCGAACTCATCCAGCGCACCGTGGGTCCTGGCATCCAGGTGGAGACCGTCGGCGCCGCGGGCCTCTGGCCGGCCCTGGTGGACCCCAGCCAGCTGGAGAATTCACTGCTCAATCTCTGCATCAATGCCCGTGACGCCATGCCCGAAGGCGGTCGCATCACCATCGAGACCGCCAACCGCTGGATGGATCGCGAGACCGCCCGCGCCCAGGATCTGCCGGAAGGTCAGTACCTGTCGCTGAGCGTGACCGATACCGGAGTCGGCATTCCGCCCGAGGTCGCGGTGCGGGTGTTCGAGCCCTTCTTCACCACCAAGCCCATCGGCCAGGGCACCGGCCTGGGGCTGTCGATGATCTATGGCTTCGCGCGCCAGTCGGGCGGTCAGGTGCGGCTCTACTCCGAAGTCGGCCAGGGCACCACCCTGAGCATCTATCTGCCGCGCTACCTGGGCGATACGCCGACCGACGAAGGCCTGGCCACGCGCCGGGAAGTCGCCGGTAGCACCCAGGGCGAAACAGTGCTCATCGTCGACGACGAACCGACGGTGCGGATGCTGGTCGTGGATATCCTCGAAGACCTCGGTTACGCGGTGATCGAAGCGGCCGACAGCCTCAGCGGTTTGAAGATCCTGCAATCGGACGTGTCGCTCGACCTGCTGATCACCGACGTCGGCCTGCCCGGCGGCATGAACGGTCGGCAGATGGCGGAGGCGGGGCGCCAGTCGCGTCCGGGTCTGAAGACCCTGTTCATCACCGGCTATGCTGAGAATGCCGCCATCGGCAACGGGCATCTGGATCCGGGCATGGAAATCCTCACCAAGCCCTTTGCCATGGACACCCTGGCGGCCCGGGTACGCGAGATGCTAGGCGTCTAGCATGCCGCCCTAGAAGCTGGCGCCGATTTTCAGCGCCACGGTATAGCCCTCGGCCCGGTTGCGCGTCTCGAATTCCTTGTAGGCGTGCAGCCAGATGGCCGGCAATCCCGAGGAGGGATCGAAGAAGCTGAGCGCCGGCCCCAGCGCCAGGGTCCGGGCACGGTTGCCGCGGGTCAGGCCGGGGGCGTCGTCGTCGCTGAGCTGGCGGTAGTAGTAGCCGCCCAGCCCTGCGGTCCAGGGACCGACATGCTGGCCGACGGCGAATTCGTGGCGATACTCCACCCCGCTGCGATAGTCGGTGGCCGCGTTGCGCGCATTGATGTCGACTTGGAAGCTGGACGACAGCTCCAGTCCGCTCGGGCTGATGTAGCTGGCGTTGAGGATCGGCGATACCGTCCAGTGGTTGGTCCCGGGGCTGACCAGCCGATTCTTGTCGTAGTCGCCGGTCGGCGCCTGGATCGACAGCTGGGTGTTGATGCCGACGCCGGGCGCCGGCTCCCAGGCGAGGATCAGCGGAATCAGCTGCAGATCCGCCGGGCGGAACAGCTCGGCGCTGTCGCTGAACACCCGCTGCCCACCGGCGTTGATGCCAAGATCGGCGTCCATGCGAAAGAACACCGAGACCGCACCGAAGCCGTAGCGCGCACCGAACAGCTGCTGGTCGGTCATGCGCAGATAGGCCAGGCCGATGGCCAGGACATTGATGTTGAAATCGTTGCCATCGTCCTGGCCATGGCTGTCCTTGATCACCCGCGCCTGGTAGTCGCTGAAGCGCATACCGAAGGTACCGACGGGCGTCGACGGCGGCATGAAGCCGGCGCCGAAGTCCTGCACCCCGGCCGCGGTGGTCGGCATGCCCTTTTCGGTGGCGTGGGTGGTGGCGGCCAGCGCGGCGAGCGACAGGACGGCGGCGCGGGTCAGCATTCCGGGCAGAGACGGCATGGCAGGATTCCTCAGGGCATTCGAGCGGGCGAGCGAAGCCTCACCGGGTGCGTGAGCGCCCGGTCTTGGCATAGGGATCAGGGGAGGATCAGTCCGGCGCGGCGGCGACCCGTTGCGCGATCTGCGCCTTGCGGTTGACGCCGAGCTTCTCGTAGATGCGCCTCAGGTGATGGCGGACCGTGGCCGGCGCCATGCCCAGGTTGCGGGCGACTTCCTTGTAGGTCTGGCCGAGGGCGAAGCACTGGGCCACTTCCAGTTCACGGGCGCTGAGGCGTTCCGCCGAACTGCGCCGGCGTGCCTTGAGCAGCAGCAGATCGCCCAGCGCCTGGGCATCGAGCTGCAGGGTGCGGCCCTGGTAGGTGCCCTGGGGATCACAGGCGGGCGGCAGGCGATTGCCCTGCCAGCCCTCCCACTCCCCCGCCAGCAGGGCGGCGAAGCCGGGCTCCATGGACAGCAGCACGCCATAGCGATCGCACACCGCCAGGGCCGTTTCGTCGAAGCTGCCCTGGCTGTCTCTCAGGGTCGCCAGGGTGCGCAGGCAGCTCTCGCGCTCGGCATGCAGCAGATGGGGCATCAGCCATTCCACCAGCTGGCATTCCAGCGCGGTGAAAGGCGTGGCGGGGTCCTCGCGGAACAGCGTGAGGTGCACGCCCAGGCGGGTCTGGTCGTCGGTGAGCACGATGCGCAGGCCATGGGCCAGGCCATACCGCTGCCCCAGGGCGGCCAGGGCCGGCGCGGCCGTCTGGTCCCGGCAATCGAACAGCTGACAGCGGCCCTGCTCCTGATGCAGGTCGCCCAGGGCGCGGTCGTCGGCCTTGAGGGCATCCCATTCCCGGGTATAGCTGCGCGGCAGCCCCAGCAGGAAGGTGCTGTGCGCCACGGGAGCGCCGTCGCGCCAGGCGGAGTTGCCCCACCAGGCCTTGTCGAAGGCGACCAGGCACTGCAGCTGCTCCAGGGCCTGGGCATGGAATTCGGTGATGGCCCCGCCACGCAGGCGGGCTTGCAGCGCCAGGACGACCTGGCTGAAGCGAGCGACCACCGCGCTGGGCACACTGCAGGAAACGACGGCTGACTGATCCATGCTACCCCCATTGTTTTGATTGTCTTTGGGTAGGATGCCGGCCCCCTGACGGGGCCTGGCTTGGGTCCGAGTCTACCGTACCGCTGCGGCGCGCCTATCGTTCAGATGCAGGATAGGCCGCCCTCTGCTACCCGCGCGTCCGCGCAACGGCCGCGCGCGAACCGGGGTCCAATGCCCGCCGCCATCGTTCATCTGATCGATAGACCCACCCGAGCGCTCCGGCGAGGCTGGCGGCGACCCGGCGTCCATCCTGGCGCCCGGGACCACAGGAGAAGCCCCATGCCCGACGTCTTCGCGCGCCTCACTCCCGAGGTTGCCGGCCTGCTGGCGCAGCTGGCCGCCCACCCGCAGCCGCCGCTGGACAGCCTCACCCCGGAGCAGGCGCGCGCCGCCTATGTGCAGCTGAATCGCGCCCTCGGCCTGCCGCCGGCAGCGGTGACGCGAGTGGACGAGCTCAACGCGCCCGGCCCCCTCGGCC
>NZ_WHOV01000231.1:0-5205 GCF_009765395.1 Pseudomonas sp. BAV 4579
CGAAAAGGCCTGAGGAAGCGGAGTTTACGAATGGTAAATGAGCATTCCGAAGGCCTTTTAAACGCCGTTTGGCCGACGCGCAGCAGCGCTTGAACAGGTTCTCAGCCGAGGAGCCGAACATGTCCGCCTATCTCCTGCGCCGCCTGGGTATCGCCCTGGCCGTGGCCTTTACCGTTTCCCTCATCAGTTTCTTCCTGCTGCACCTGTCCGGCGACCTGGCTACCGCCATCGCCGGACCCGAGGCCACCGCCGAGCAGATCGAGGTGGTGCGTCATCAACACGGCCTCGATAAACCCCTGGCGACGCAGTATGTCGAGTGGATCGGGCAGTTGCTGCGCCTGGACCTGGGGCAGTCGTTCTTCTTCCAGGAATCGGTACGGGATCTCATCGCCAGCCGCCTGCCCATCACCCTGACCCTGGGCGCCATCGCGCTGCTGGTGGCGCTGCTCATCGCCATCCCGCTCGGGGTGCTGGCCGCGGTCCGGCGCGACACCTGGATCGACCGCCTGGCGCTGACCCTGGCGACCTTCGGCCAGGCGATGCCCAGTTTCTGGTTCGCCCTGGTGCTGATCGTCGTCTTCGCCGTCACCCTGAAATGGCTGCCGGTGTCCGGCAATACCAGCTGGCAGCACTTCATCCTGCCGGCGATCGCCTTGGGCTACTACGCCACTCCCTCGCTGATGCGCCTGACCCGGGCCGGGATGCTCGATGTACTGGGCGCCGACTACATCCGCACCGCCCGGGCCAAGGGCCTGAGTCCGGCGCGGGTACTGTTCAAGCACGCCCTGCGCAATGCACTGATCCCGGTGGTGGCCCTGGCCGCGGTGGAGTTCGGCTTCATGCTGGGCGGCTCGGTGGTGATCGAGGCGGTGTTCTCCCTGCAGGGCATCGGCCAGCTGGCCTGGGACGCCATCGCCCGCAACGACTTCCCGGTGGTGCAGGCCATCGTCCTCTTGATCGCGTTGATCTATATCGTGCTGACACTGGTGGCCGATCTGCTCAACGCCTTGCTCGACCCGCGCATTCGCGTGCGCTAGGAGGCTCCATGACCGTCGCCAATCCCTTCGTGCTCGACGACTATCTGCCCCCGCGGCCGACCCTGGGCCGCCAGCTGCGCCGCTGGTTCGGCCACCGCGGCTTCGCCCTGGGCGCCGTGCTGCTCGTCGTCATCGTCTTCGCCGCCCTGGCCGCGCCCTGGCTGGCGCCTCACGATCCCTATGCCCAGGACGTGATGCAGCGGATGAAACCACCGGTATGGATGGCCAAGGGCACCTGGGCCCATCCGCTGGGCACCGACAAGCTCGGTCGCGACTATCTCTCCCGGCTGCTCTATGGCGCACGCATCTCGCTGTTCATCGGTCTCGCCGCGGCGCTCATCTCCGGCGCCATCGGCACCTTGCTCGGGGTACTCGCCGGTTACTACGGCGGCAAGGTCGACGCCCTGGTGAGCTACCTGGTGACCACCCGCCTCGCCTTGCCGGTGGTGATGGTGGCCCTGGCCGCCGCCTCCCTGGTGGGTGGCTCCCTGCAGGTGGTGGTGATCCTGCTCGGCTGCCTGCTGTGGGATCGCTTCGCCGTGGTGGTGCGCGCCGCCGTGCAGCAGATCCGCGACGCCGAATACGTCGCCGCCGCCCAGGCGCTGGGCTGTTCACCCTGGCGGGTCATCGTCGGCGAGATCCTGCCCAATGTGCTGGGGGCGCTCATCGTGGTGATCACCCTGGAGATGGCCCACGCCATCCTGCTGGAGGCGACCCTGTCCTTTCTCGGCGTGGGCGTGCAGCCGCCGTTGCCGTCCTGGGGGCTGATGATCGCCGAAGGCAAGCCCTACATGTTCTTTTCGCCCTGGGTGATCGCCATTCCCGGCATCGCCCTGATGCTGCTGGTGCTGGCCATCAACCTGGTCGGCGACGGCATCCGGGACCTGGCCGCGCCCAGCGGGCGCAACTAAGCGGAGGACTGACCATGGCACTGCTCGACGTAAGAGACCTGCGGATCGATATCCCCCTGGGGGATGACACCCTGCACGCCGTGCGCGGCCTGGACCTGCAGGTGGAGCGGGGTGAGATGCTCTGCCTGGTGGGCGAATCCGGCTGCGGCAAGTCGCTCACCTCCCTGGCGCTGATGGATCTGCTGCCGCGCCAGGCCCGGCGCCAGGCGGCGCGCCTGACGCTGGGCGAGCACGACCTCCTGACCCTGGGTGAAAGGGGCATGCGCGACCTGCGCGGCAATCGCCTGGCGATGATCTTCCAGGAACCCATGACCGCCCTCAATCCGGCCTACAGCATCGGCGACCAGCTCGAAGAGGTGCTGCGGCGCCACCGCAGGCTGGATCGCAAGGCCGCCTGGGCAGGCGCGGAGGCCATGCTGGAAAAGGTCGGCATCAGCAACGCCGGCGAGCGCCTGCGCCAGTATCCGCACCAGCTCAGCGGCGGACTGCGCCAGCGGGTGGTGATCGCCATGGCGCTGCTCTGCGAGCCGGACCTCATCATCGCCGACGAACCCACCACGGCGCTGGACGTCACCATCCAGGCGCAGATCCTGCACCTGCTGCGCGACCTGCAGCGGGAATTCGGTACGGCCATCGTCTTCATCACCCACGACCTGGGCCTGGTGGCGCGCATCGCCGACCGGGTAGCGGTGATGTATGCCGGCCAGATCGTCGAGCAGGCACCGGCCGCCGAACTCTTCGCCGCGCCGCGGCACCCCTATACCCGTGGCCTGCTGGCGAGCATCCCGGTACCGGGCCGGACCCGTCCCGGGCAACCGCTGGGCGCCATTCCCGGCCTGGTGCCCAGCCTGGTCGGCGAGCAGCACGGCTGCGCCTTTCGCAACAGATGCCCGCAGGCGGTGGCGGCCTGCGCCGACAGCGTGCCCGTGCTGGAGGAGGGCGCGCACCTGGCGCGTTGCCATTTCGCCCTGCCCAGCGAACCCCTGCGCCGGGTCGGAGGTGTGCGATGAGCCGCGAGATCGCCCTGGAGCTGTGCGACATCCGCCGCGAATTCACCCTGGGTCGCGGCCTGTTCCGCCCGCCAGCCACCCTCAAGGCGGTGGATGGCATCTCGCTACGACTCTATCGCGGCGAGACCCTGGGACTGGTAGGGGAATCGGGGTGCGGCAAGAGCACCCTGGCCAAGCTGCTGCTGGGGCTGCTGGCACCCACCAGCGGCGACATCCTGGTAGGCGGCGAGCACCTGCGCGGGGTGGATCGCAAGCGCATGGCCCGGCATATCCAGCCGATCTTCCAGGACCCTTATTCGTCGCTCAATCCGCGCAAGACGGTGCGCGAGATCGTGGCGCTGCCGCTCAAGGTGCATGGCCTGGGCACGCCTGCTGAGCAGCAGCGGCGGGTCGCCGAGATGCTCGACGTGGTGGGTTTGCCACGGCGCGCCGCCGACAGCCATCCCGGTCAGCTCAGTGGCGGCCAGCGCCAGCGGGTGGCCATCGCCCGCGCCCTGGTAATGCGCCCGGACGTGCTGATCTGCGACGAACCCACCTCGGCACTGGACGTCTCAGTGCAGGCGCAGATCCTCAACCTGCTGCTGGAGCTCAAGCGGGAATTCGGCCTGACCTATCTGCTCATCAGTCACAACCTGGCGGTGGTGGAGCACCTGGCCGACCGGGTGGCGGTGATGTACCTCGGCAAGATCGTCGAGGAGCGCGAGCGAGCGGCGCTGTTCGCCCAGCCGGCGCATCCCTATACCCGGGCGCTGCTGGATGCGGTGCTCACCCCTGATCCCAGCCTGGGCCTGCCGGCGCTGGGCCTGGGCGGCAGCTTTCCCAATCCCATCTCGCCGCCCAGCGGCTGCGCCTTCCATCCCCGCTGCCCGCGCTGTTTCGGCCCCTGCGCCGAGCGCTATCCGGAACGTGAACCCATCCCCGGCGGCAGCAAGCGCTGCCACCTGCCCGAACCCGCCTGACCCCGGAGTCCGCCATGACCAGCCGTACCCATGCCCTTGAGCTTGCCGCCGCGCACTTCGACAGCGGCGCCTTCCGTGCCCGGCTCGCCACCGCCGTGGCCCATCCCACCGAAAGCCAGGAACCCGAGCGCCAGGCGGAGTTGCAGCGCTACCTGGATGACTTCATCGCTCCCTATGTCGCCAGTCTCGGCTTCAGTAGCCGGCGGCTGGACAATCCGGTCGCCGGCAAGGGGCCCTTGCTGATCGCCGAGCGGATCGAGGACCCGACGCTGCCGACCCTGCTCAGCTATGGCCACGGCGACGTGGTGCGCGGCGATGCCAGCCGCTGGCGCGAAGGCCTCGCGCCCTGGACGCTGGTGGAGCAGGGCGAGCGCTGGTACGGCCGCGGCACCGCCGACAACAAGGGCCAGCACCTGCTCAACCTGGCGGCGCTGGAGCAGGTGATCGCCGCCCGCGGCGGACGCCTGGGCTACAACGTCAAGCTGCTGCTGGAAATGGGCGAGGAGATCGGCTCGGTCGGGTTGCGCACCTTCTGCCAGGAGCAGCGCCAGGCGCTGGCCGCCGACCTGTTCATCGCCTCCGACGGTCCGCGAGTCTCGGCATCCCGGCCGACGCTGTTCCTGGGTGCCCGCGGCACCTTCAATTTCGATCTGCACCTGGAGCTGCGCGAAGGTGGCCATCACTCCGGCAACTGGGGCGGGCTGCTGGCCAATCCCGGGATCATCCTCGCCCACGCCCTGGCCAGCCTGGTGGATGCCCGGGGCCAGATCCAGGTCGCGGGGCTCAAGCCCGCCGAGCTGCCCGCACCGGTGCGCCGTGCGCTGGCCGACATCGAGGTGGGCGGCGCACCAGGCGATCCGGCCATCGATCCCCGCTGGGGCGAGCCTGGGCTGACCCCGGCCGAACGCGTCTACGGCTGGAACACCTTCGAACTGCTGGCCTTCACCACCGGCAATCCCGAGGCACCGGTCAATGCCATTCCCGGCAGCGCCCGTGCCCACTGCCAGATCCGCTTCGTCGCCGGCTGCGATTGCACGACCTTCATCCCGCTGATCGAGGCGCACCTGGCCGAACGGGGTTTCGCCGCGGTACGCGTCACCCGGGCCAAGGACGAGATCCTCCACGCCTCGCGGCTGGACCCGGAGAATCCCTGGGTGGACTGGGCGCTGACCTCCCTGACCCGCACCCTGGGCGAAAAGCCGGCCTTGCTGCCCAATTTCGGCGGTGGCTTGCCCAATGACATCTTTGCCGACATCCTCGAACTGCCCACCCTCTGGGTACCCCATTC
>NZ_WHOV01000232.1:0-4116 GCF_009765395.1 Pseudomonas sp. BAV 4579
CGAGTTGCTGGTGCGCAAGCAGGGCGCCCGGGTCCACACCAATCCGCTGGCGGGTTCGGCCAAGCGTCGAGCCGATCCGCAGGAAGACCAGCGCGTCGCCCGCGATCTGCTGGAGTCCAGCAAGGATCATTACGAGCACCGCCTGGTGATCGAGGACATCCGCCAGCAGCTGGCACCGCTGTGCAGCCGGCTGGATGTCCCCGAAGGACCGTCGCTGCTCAGCACCAACGCCATGTGGCACCTGTCCACCGCCATCGACGGCGAACTGGCCGACAGTCGCACCTCGGCGCTGCAGCTCGCCTGCCGCCTGCACCCGACCCCGGCGGTCTGCGGCTTTCCCACGGTGGCGGCGCGCCAGCTGATCCAGCGCATCGAGCCTTTCGACCGTGACCTGTTCACCGGCATGGTCGGCTGGTGCGATACCCAGGGCAACGGCGAGTGGGTCGTCACCATCCGCTGCGGCACGGTGCAGGGCGACTGGCTGCGGCTGTTCGCCGGCGCCGGCATCGTCGAAGCCTCGGATCCGGCGGCGGAGTGGGCCGAGGTCACCGCCAAACTCGGCACCATGCGTGCCGCCTGTGGTTTGCTCGACGAGGAGAACCCCACGTGAGTCTGGAATTCACCCCCTGGCCGGAAGACCTGGCGGCCCGTTATCGCGCCCTGGGTTACTGGCCCGATCTGCCGATGATCGAGATCCTGGCGCGCAGCCGCGCGGCCCTGCCCGAGGCGTCGGCGATCCTCTGTGGCGAGCGGCAGCTGAGCTATGCCGAGCTGGACGAGCGCTCCAGCCGGCTGGCCGCCCACCTGCAGGCCGCCGGGCTGCGTCGTCACGACACCGCCCTGGTGCAGCTGCCCAATGTGGCCGAGTTCTATGTGGTGTTCTTTGCTCTGCTCAAGGCCGGCATCGCGCCCGTCAACGCCCTGTTCAGTCACCAGAAGCTGGAGCTGCTCGCCTATGCGCAGCAGATCCAGCCCCGGCTGCTGATCGCCTCCCGCGAGCACAATCTGTTTCGCGACGACAACTTCCTCGGCGAGTTGCGCGACGTGGCGCCCGGCCTCGACGAGGTGCTGCTGGATGGCGCCGATGACGCACGCAGCCTGCAGCAGCGCCTGGATACCCCGCTGGACGGTTTTCAGCTGACGCCCACCGCCGGTGGCGAGGTGGCCTTCTTCCAGCTTTCCGGTGGCAGCACCGGCACGCCCAAGCTGATTCCGCGCACCCACAACGACTACTACTACAGCCTCAGACGCAGCGTCGAGATCTGCCGTCTGACCCCGGCCACGCGCTTTCTCTGTGCCCTGCCGGCGGGTCACAACTACACCCTCAGCTCGCCCGGCGCCCTGGGCGTCTTCATCGCCGGTGGCTGCGTGGTCATGGCCCGCGATCCCGAGCCGCTGCGCTGCTTCGCGCTGATCGAACGCCATCAGGTGGACTGGGTGGCCCTGGTGCCACCGGCGGTGGCGCTCTGGCTGCAGGCCGCGGCCGCACCCGAGCAGCGCGCCCGGCTGGCCAGCCTGCGGGTGGTGCAGGTGGGCGGTGCCAGCTTCGCCGAGGCCCAGGCCCGCCGCGTGCCCGTGGAACTGGGCTGCCAGCTGCAGCAGGTGTTCGGCATGGCCGAGGGCCTGGTCAACTACACCCGCCTGGACGACGAGCCCGAGCGCATCTTCACCACCCAGGGCCGTCCCATGAGTCCGGATGACGAGGTGCGCATCACCGACGAGGACGGCAACCCGGTGCCCGACGGCGAGCCCGGCCTGCTGTCCACCCGCGGTCCCTACACCTTCCGCGGCTACTACCGCAGCCCCGAACACAACGCCCAGGTGTTCGATGCCGAGGGTTTCTACTTCTCCGGCGACGTGGTTCAGCGCGATGCCGCCGGCTATCTCAAGGTGGTCGGCCGGGTGAAGGACCAGATCAACCGTGGCGGCGAGAAGATCGCCGCCGCCGAGATCGAGGGGCTGCTGCTGCGCCATCCCGGCATCACCCACGCCGCCCTGGTCGCCATCGCCGACGAGTTGATGGGCGAGAAGAGCTGCGCCTGCCTGGTGGTGAGCGATCCGGCGCTCAAGCCGGTGGCGCTGCGTCGCTATCTGCGCGAGCAGGGCGTGGCCGAATACAAGCTGCCCGACCGTTTCCAGTTCCTTGACCAGCTGCCGCTCACCGCCGTCGGCAAGATCGACAAGCGGCGCCTGCGCGAGCAGCTGCAGACCCCTTCCACCGAGCGTTCCTAAGGTTTCCCATGGCTATCCCCCGTCTTGCTTCCTATCCCTTGCCCCAGCCCGACGGCTTTCCCGCCAACAAGGTCGACTGGACACCCGTGGCCGACCGCGCCGTGCTGCTGATCCACGACATGCAGCGCTATTTCGTCGAGTTCTATGGCGACAGCAGCCCGCTGATCGACCAGGTGGTGACCAACATCGCCGCGCTGCGCGCCTGGGCCGATGCCCAGGGCGTGCCGGTGGTCTACACCGCCCAGCCCACCGACCAGCCGCCGGCCGATCGCGCCCTGCTCAACGACATGTGGGGGCCGGGCCTGACCCAGGCCGATCCCGCGCTGCAGCAGGTGGTGGACGCGCTGGCGCCCAAGGACGGTGACGTGGTGCTGACCAAGTGGCGCTACAGCGCCTTCCACCGTTCCAACCTGCAGGACCTGATGACCGAATGGCGGCGCGATCAGCTGATCGTCTGCGGCGTCTATGCCCATATCGGTTGCCTGACCACCTGCACCGACGCCTTCATGCGGGACATCCAGGCCTTCCTGATCGGCGACGCCGTGGCCGACTTCTGCGAGGAAGAGCACCGCATGGCGCTGCGCTACGTGGCGACCCGTTGCGGCAGTACCCTGAGCACCGCCCAGGTCACCGGCGGCGCGGTAACCCTGGACGAAACCTGGTTGCGTGCCCAGGTCCAGCCGCTGCTGGACGCCGACGACGAAGAGCCGGCGCTGGACGACAACCTCACCGATTTCGGCCTGGATTCGGTGCAGGTCATGACCCTGGTGGGCGAGTGGCAGAAGCGCGGGCTGCCTGTGACCTTCGCCGATCTCGCCGCTCAGCCGACCCTGCAGGGCTGGCTGGATCTGCTGCGCGCGCGCGCCTGAGGAGTCTCCTGATGACCCAACTGGATTTCACCGGCAAGCGCGTCTGGGTGACCGGCGCGGGGCAGGGCATCGGCTTGCAGGTGGCACGCCGCTTCCAGGCGGCGGGCGCCGAGGTGGTCGGACTCGACCGCCAATTCGCCGAGAGCAGCTATCCGTTCCGCACCCAGCTGCTGGATGTCGCCGATGCGGCCCAGGTCGAGGACGTCTGCCAGGCGCTGCTGGCCGAAGAGCGCCGTCTGGACGTGCTGGTCAACGGCGCCGGCGTGCTGCGCCTGGGCACCAGCGACAGCCTGAGCCTGGACGACTGGCAAGCGCTCTTGGACGTCAACGTCTCCGGTCCCTTCTACCTGTTCCGCCAACTCGTGCCGCTGTTCAAGGCCCAGGGCCAGGGCGCCATCGTCAACATCGCCTCCAATGCCGCCCATGTGCCGCGCCTGCAGATGGCCGGCTACTGCACCTCCAAGGCGGCGCTGGTGTCCCTGAGCCACTGCGTGGCCCTGGAACTGGCCGGGTCGGGCGTGCGCTGCAACGTGGTCTCGCCGGGCTCCACGGCGACCCCCATGCTGGCCGGCATGCTCAGCTCGCCCGAGGGCTATCAGCGCCTGGTGGACGGCCTGCCGGAAGACTTCAAGCTGGGCATCCCGCTGCGCAAGATCGCCCAGCCCGACGAGATCGCCAACACCGTGCTGTTCCTCGCCTCGGACCTGGCCAGCCATATCACCATGCAGGACATCGTGGTGGACGGCGGCGCGACCCTGGCGGCGTGAAGAATCTTGCGTAGGTCGGGTTGCGCGCCAGCGCGGCGGGTTCGCGTCCGTCCGTTGGGCTTCGACGATGGAGCCGTCTCAACCCAACCTACGATCAGGCGCGCTGAGCGATCCCGAGCTTGCCGGGGCTGATGAAGCGGAGCGCTCGCCCTCACCCCAACCCTCTCCCCTCGGGAGAGGGTTGGGGTGAGGGCGCGCCCAGCTACGGAGTCCAGTGGAAAAGGCTGCGCCGTTTTCCACGCTACGGC
>NZ_WHOV01000233.1:0-264 GCF_009765395.1 Pseudomonas sp. BAV 4579
GTCAATGCCCAGGGACCACCAGTGCCGGTGCTCACGCTCACAGGTGGCATCTTTGTCTTGAGCTCCACTAGCCTTACCCTCGCCGAGGCGCCTTGCTGCTAGACCCAGCGCTGCGCCTGGCGCGCTTCTCCTGCTTTCCTTCCCCTCGCTCGACCGCCGCTTGCGCTTCTGCCTTGCTCTGCCCTCCTTCCGCTTGACAGCCCTATCCGCCGCCTCCGATGATTGCCCCATGTTCCGCTGACGTCGTCAGCAACATGCCCAGGC